>NZ_KE148637.1:12037-31493 GCF_000410635.1 Comamonas sp. B-9 | reverse complement strand
CTCTCGGACACCCGCACCGGCTCGCCCGGGCCCTGGTCGGGGCGCAGGTTCTTGCCCAGGCGGTTGCTGTTGTGGCTGATCAGCGCATTGGCGCTGTCGAGGATATTGCTGTAGCTGCGGTAGTTCTGCTCGAGCTTGATCTGCTGGCGCACCTCGAACTCACGCACAAAATCCTGCATATTGCCCACGCGCGCGCCACGGAAGGCATAGATGCTCTGGTCATCGTCGCCCACGGCAATCACGCTGCTATGGGACTGGAACTTGCCGCCCACCATGTCGCCGGCCAGCTGCTTGAGCCAGAGGTACTGCAGGCGGTTGGTGTCCTGGAACTCGTCGACCAACATGTGGCGAAAGCGGTGCTGGTAGTGCTGGCGGATCGGCAGGTTGTCGCGCAGCAGCTCGTAGGAGCGCAGCATCAGCTCGCCAAAATCGACCACGCCTTCGCGCAGGCATTGCTCTTCGTAGAGCTGGTAGAGCTCGACCTTCTTGCGCTCGGCCATGTCGCGCGCCTGCACATCCGACGGGCGCAGCCCCTCTTCCTTGCAGCCGCTGATGAAGTACTGCAGCTGCTTGGGTGGCAGCGCTTCCTCATCGACCTGGAACTGCTTGCACAGGCGCTTGATCGCCGAGAGCTGGTCCTGCGTGTCCAGGATCTGGAAGGTCTGGGGCAAGTTGGCCGACTTGTAATGCGCGCGCAGCATGCGGTTGCACAGCCCGTGGAAGGTGCCGATCCACATACCGCGTACATTGATGGGCAGCATCGCCGAGAGGCGGGTGAGCATCTCCTTGGCGGCCTTGTTGGTGAAGGTCACCGCCAGAATGCCGCCGGGCGTGGCGCGGCCCGTCTGCAGCAGCCAGGCGATGCGCGTGGTCAGCACCCGGGTCTTGCCCGAGCCGGCACCGGCCAGAATCAGCGCATGGCCGCCCTCCAAGGTGGCAGCGGCAAGCTGCTCGTCGTTGAGGCCATTGAGCAGTGGCAAATGGCCAGAACCACCGGCATCGGGCGGCAGCGCAAACAAATCATTCGAATCCATGCCAGCATTGTAGGGAGATCGGCAGGCCGGCGAGGCGCCCGCCCGGCAAGCGCCTGGTGGTCTTGCCTGCCGCCTGCACATACTGCAGCGGCCGGCAAGGCTTTTGCAAAGCCGGTGCATGCTGCTAGAATCAGTCACCGGGCCCAAGTTTCTTGTGACCCGGTTTTTTTGTGTCTGCAACAGCACAAAAGAGGGCTTTCCAACGCGAAGCGCCCTGCCCGACCGGTCTCCAAGCCAAGCGCCCCATCGCTGCGAAATAGTTCGCTGCGACCTTTTATGGAGCTTGGAATCAAATGGAAATCTTCGACTACGACAACATTCTTTTGCTGCCCCGCAAGTGCCGCGTGGAGAGCCGCTCGGAATGTGACGCCAGCGTTGTCCTGGGCAACCGCACCTTCCGCCTGCCGGTGGTGCCTGCCAACATGAAGACCGTGCTGGACGAGAAGATCTGCAAGTTTTTGGCGCAACACGGCTACTTCTATGTGATGCACCGCTTTGACATCGACAATGTGGCCTTCACCAAGGCCATGCAGTCGCAAGGCCTGTTCGCCTCGATCTCGCTGGGCGTCAAGCAGGCCGACTACGACGTGGTCGACCGCTTTGTCGCCGACGACATCTGCCCCGAATACATCACCATCGACATCGCCCATGGCCATGCCGACAGCGTGAAGAACATGATCGGCTACTTGAAAGCAAAGCTGCCCGAGGCCTTTGTGATCGCCGGCAATGTGGCCACGCCTGAGGCCGTGATCGACCTGGAAAACTGGGGCGCCGATGCCACCAAGGTGGGCGTGGGCCCAGGCAAGGTCTGCATCACCAAGCTCAAGACCGGCTTTGGCACCGGCGGCTGGCAGCTGTCGGCGCTCAAATGGTGCGCGCGCGTGGCCACCAAGCCCATCATTGCCGACGGCGGCATCCGCAGCCATGGCGACATCGCCAAGAGCATCCGCTTTGGCGCCACGATGGTGATGATCGGCTCGCTGTTCGCTGGCCATGAGGAATCGCCCGGCAAGACCGTCGAGCTCGACGGCGAACTGTTCAAGGAGTACTACGGCTCGGCCAGCGACTTCAACAAGGGTGAGTACAAGCATGTCGAAGGCAAGCGCATCCTCGAGCCCATCAAGGGCAAGCTGCAGGACACCTTGATCGAGATGGAACAGGACGTGCAGTCCTCCATCAGCTATGCGGGCGGCAAGCACCTGATGGACATCCGCAAGGTGAACTATGTGATCCTGGGCGGCGACAATGCCGGCGAACATCTGCTGATGTAAAGCGCCTTCCTCACGCGAGCCAGGTCCTGCCTGGCTCGCACTGGCACGGCCCGGCAGCTTGCGGGCCGTTTTTGCCTCTGCGGTAACCGACCTGCCGGAAAAAACCAGGGTTGATATCGGTATTTTTCCGAACAGGCGTAAAAATTAGTGCATAATACAAGGCTTGCTGCAGCGCACTGCTGACAGCAAACAAATGTGGGCTCTTAGCTCAGTTGGTAGAGCAGCGGACTCTTAATCCGTTGGTCGAGTGTTCGAATCACTCAGGGCCCACCACATTTTTAGGCTTGCGATTGACCGCGCAGGCCAACGAAACAAAGCATTTCCAAGGTGCGACAGTTTCGGGCTCTTAGCTCAGTTGGTAGAGCAGCGGACTCTTAATCCGTTGGTCGAGTGTTCGAATCACTCAGGGCCCACCAAGTTCAACGGCCTAGGCTTATCGCCTAGGCCGTTTTTTATTTCCTCCTCCCGCTTGGCGTTTCCCGCCTGCACCTCACGCCGCGCAGCAGCGCCTGCTGCCCATGATGACCCTGCGCTTGTAGAATGCAGGGACTCTTTCTCCCCATCCGACATTTCTCCCAGCCTCTACCATGCGCCCCCTGCTCCCCTCCTTGCTCGCCGCCTTTGCGTTTGCAACCGCCTCCAGCGCTTTTGCCCATGTCACGGTCAGCAATCCCTGGGCGCGCGCCACGGTCGCGCAGCAGCAGGCCTCGGGCGTTTTCATGGAGCTGCGCTCGGCGCATGACAATGCCCAGCTCGTGGGCGTGAAGACCGACGCAGCCAGCAGCGCCGAAGTGCATGAGATGCGCATGGAAGACAATGTGATGAAGATGCGGGCCGTGCCCAGCGTCAGCCTGCCCAGCGGCCAGACCGTGAGCCTCAAGCCGGGCGGCTACCACATCATGCTGATGGGCCTGAAAAAGCCGCTGACCGCTGGCGAAAACGTCGACCTGACGCTCGAAGTGCTGCATGCCGACGGCGCCAAGGAGAGCATTGCCGTCAGCGCCCCGGTGCGCGCCCTGGCCCCGGCAGCCGGTGCACAGCCACCCGCCGCTGGCGGCCACCAGCACCAGCACTGAGGGGCAGGCGCAGCAGGCTCCCGGAATGCCTGTTGTTTATTTGAACACTATATAAGCCTTTGTATACAACTGAGCGGTATACCGCAGGCTTCGCCATATTGCTGCCAAGAAAGCTAGTTACACTTTTCAGGCATGCCCGCGCCTAATCCGGCACCGAGATCGCACAATAGTTGCGCTCCATCAATTGCGCATTATTAATATATCTGAGATATTGACATATTATTACAAGCTTTGAAAATGGAACACCGTCCACGCTTGGCCCATGCCATGCACGAACGGCGGTGTCCGCAACGCTTGAAGGTGAATGTGCCAGGGAGAGTTGTTATGTCCGAGTTGATCCTGCATGCCGCCCATTTGAGTGAAGCCCATCAACTGCGCTTTAGCTATTTGTTTGAAGTCGCAGCCAAGCACTGGCGCGATAAACAGCCTTCTCAGACCGCCAAGCCCGCCACTGAGTTGTGGGTGATCGACGCCCACAGCGCGCCCGATGCCATCCAGAACCGCTCCAACAGCTCCTTTGTGCTGCTGATCGCCACCGATGACCAGGCCCAGGCCGCGCGCGCGCAGTGGCCCGACCAGATCGATGCCCAGCTGCCACCCGACTACAGCGTGGGGCGCCTGACCCAGCTGCTCGAACATATCAGCGTGCAAGCGCATGGCAAACGGCTGCGCGAGACCCTCAAGACCCGCCGCCAGCACAGCATGACCTTGTCGCACGACGTGCAGGTCAAGAATGCCGATGCCGCGTTTCTCAAGGCCACCGACCTGAGCCAGCCCACGCTGGTGGTGGCCGAACCTGCGCCCGAGCCCGTGCTGGAGGCGCCCGCCGCAACCACCGCAACTGCCACAGCTCCCGCTGCCGCGCTGGGCAACCTGCCCGCGCCGGGCACGCGTTTTCGTATCAAGCGCTGGACCCAGCTGACCGGCAGCATGGCCGGCCAGGCGCACCGGCAGCTGCTGGCCGCGATGATCTCCGGCGACCGGGGCCTGGACGAGCTGGCCGAACGCACCCATCTGGAGCGGGGCGAGATCCTGCGCGTATTGCAGGTCCTGCGCGGCAAAGGTGTGCTGGTCGAGACGGCGCCACCTGCAGCCGTTGAATCGGTGGCCCTGGCCACCCCTGTGCCCCCAGCCTCTCATGCCGCCGAGCCCAGCCCGGCGGCGGCGGCCAAGCTGGGCCTTTTCCGACAACTGAGCCGCTGGATCCACCAGAACCGGGCCAGCGACCCGCACTGAACACCTGACGGGAGGACTGCATGCACCACCCCATCAAACGCATCGTGCTGCTGGGCCCCATGGGCATCGGCAAGACCACGGCGATCCGCAGCCTCTGCGGCAGTTTGGCCATCGAGTGCGATGTTCCCAACCTGGACAAGCAGGCCCATGCCAAAGAGACCACCACGGTGGGCCTGGATTTTGGCGAAATCAAGCTCGACGATGAGGACACCTTGCAGGTCTATGGCTGCCCCGGCCAGGAGCGCTACGACTTTGTGCGCGAATGGGCGCTGTCTCTGGCCTTTGGCGCCATCGTGATGGTCGATATCCACGATCCGCAAGCGATGGAGCAGACCATCGACCTGATTCAGCAATGCCATGCGGCGCCCAATATCCAGGCCGTCGTGGTGCTGATTGCCCGGCCCGCATCGGCCGCGCAGCAGGAGATGTTCACGGTGCGCCTCTCGGCCCATGCCGAATGCGCCGTGCCCGTGCTCAGCGCCGATCCGCGCAACCCCTCACAAATGCTCGATACCCTGGACATCATCGCCGCGATGCTGCCCGACGAAGTGCAGCCGCGCTGAGCGCAGCCCCGCAGACCCATACCGCAGCGACTGCAGCGCGCTGGCGCTTGAGGTAAGCTCGGCGCCTGCTGCTTGCGCACCGGGCAGGCCCCGGGTTGCAGCAGCCCACGCCCTTCACCCCCTTATTTGACGACGCCCCCTGCCCACGGCCGGTGGCGCGCAGGCCATGAACCCACCACGCCCCGCAGACGCATCCGCCCAGCCCACACCCCAATGGATTCTGGCGGTCATGCTGGCCCTGCTGGGCATGCTCGGGCCCTTCTCGATCGACACCTACCTGCCCGCCTTTGACGGGATTGCTGCCTCGCTCAACGCCTCGCCGCTGCAGATGCAGCAGACGCTGTCGGCCTATCTGTTTGGCTTTGCGTTCATGAACCTGTTCCACGGCGCGCTGTCGGACAGCTTTGGCCGCCGCCCCGTCGTGCTGTGGGGGCTGGCCACCTTTGCGCTGACATCAGCGGGCTGCGCACTGGCCCAGACGCCTGAGCAACTGATCCTGTTCCGTGCACTGCAGGGCTGCACCACGGGCGCCGGCATTGTGGTCTCACGCGCGGTGGTGCGCGACCTGTTCCCGCCCGCCGAGGCCCAGCGGGTGATGAGCCAGATCACCATCTACTTTGGCATCGCGCCGGCGGTGGCGCCGATGATTGGCGGCGTCTTCATCGCCTACGCCAGCTGGCAATCGATCTTCTGGCTGCTCACGGCCATTGGCGCGCTGCTGTGGGCCTACAACTGGCGCCTGCTGCCCGAGAGCCTGCCGCCCGAGAAGCGCCAGGCCTTTGATGTGCGCAACCTGATGCGCGGCTACTGGCAGCTGTGCAGCAGCCCGCGCTTTTTGCTGCTGGCCGCCGCCAGCGGCGTGCCCTTCAACGGCATGTTCATCTATATCCTGTCGGCCCCCACCTTCCTGGGCACCCATATGCGCATGCAGCCGACCCAGTTTTTCTGGTTCTTCATCTGCACCATTGGCGGCATCATGCTGGGCGCCTGGGTCAGCGGCCGGCTCGCGGGCAAGATTCCGCCCAAGCGCCAGGTGCGCCATGGTTTTCTGATCATGTTCCTGACCTCCTGCATCTACCTGGCGCTGAACCTGGTGCTGCCGCCGCACCCGGCCTGGGCGCTACTGCCACTGGGCATCTATTCGTTTGGCTGGGCCTTGATGACCCCGGTGGTCACCCTGCTGGTGCTGGACCTGCACCCTGAGCGCCGGGGCCTGGCCTCATCCCTGCAGGCCGTCGTCACCTCGGTGGCCAATGGCATTGTCGCGGGCGTGCTCGCTCCCTTGGTCATGCAGTCGACGGTGGCGCTGGCCATCGCGTCGATGGGCTTGATGCTGACCGGCCTGTTCAGCTGGATCTATTTCCACCACCGCTGGCCCGATATCGGGCGCCATAACGCGGTCTGAAGTCTGACGGATGCGCCCAAGGAGGCGCCAAGCGCTCGTTATCAACCAGCCGCCTTGTGCAACAGGCACAAAAAAAGAGCTTCCCTCGGGAAGCTCTTTGTCATTGCGCTATGCGCTGCTTAGCGGCTGCGCTCGGTGCGCTTGCGGTCACCGCCAGCGGGGCTGTAGGGACGGCCACCGCGCTCACCACCAAAGCGGTTGTCACCGCCTGGACGGCGCTGGGCGAAGTCACCACCACCGGCATGGCGGGGAGCTGCGCTGCGTGGGCCACGGCTGTCAGCGCCACGGCTGTCACCAGCACCACGGTTGTCGCCCGCAAAGCGGTCGGCACGGCGCTCAGGCGCGCGGTCAAAGCTGCGGCCTTCAGGGCGCGGTGCGCGGTCCTGGAAGCGGTCGGCACCACGGTCCTGGAAACGGTCCGGGCCACGCTCCTGGAAGCGGTCGCCACCGCGCTCAGCACGCTGCTCAAAGCGCGGTGCGCGGTCATCGCGCTGCTCGAAACGCGGACGGCTGTCGCCACCACGTGGGCCACCACCAAAACCAGCGTTTTCGCCAAAGCCAGGCTTGCGGCCATAGCCTTCGCCATCACGGCGGCCACCAAAGCCACGGTCAGCGCCAAAGCCGCCGCCACCACCACCACGGCGATCGCCACCACGGCCAGCACCTGGACGGCCACGGTCACCACCGCGACCTGCACCGCGTGGGCCGCCTTCGCTGCGGGCGGGGAAGCGTTGCTGCGGCTCCATGCCTGGAATCACTTCCGGCTTGAACTGCTGCTTGGTGTAGGCCTCGATATCGAAGACACGGCGGCGGTCACGGAACTCGGCGAAAGTGATCGCCAGGCCCGAGCGGCCAGCACGGCCGGTACGGCCAATGCGGTGGGTGTAGTCTTCGGCCTTCATCGGCAGGCCGTAGTTGAACACGTGGGTGATCGTGGGCACGTCGATACCGCGTGCAGCCACATCGGTGGCCACCAGGATCTGCACCTGGCCATTGCGCAGCGCCATCAGGCGGCGGTTACGCAGGCCTTGGCTCAGCGCGCCGTGCAGTGCCACAGCCGAGAAGCCTTCTTGCTGCAGGTCGTTGGCCAGGCCGTCACATTCCACCTGGGTGGATGCAAACACGATGGCCTGGTTGATCGAGGCATCACGCAGCCAGTGGTCCAGCAGCTTGCGCTTGTGCTGGGAGTTGTCGGCCCAGAACAGCACCTGCTTGATGTTGGCATGCTTTTCCTGGGGCGAATCGATGGTGATCTTCTGCACGCTGGCGCCGTTGTCATGCATCACGCGCATGGCCAGCTGCTGGATGCGCGGCGCGAAGGTCGCGCTGAACATCATCGTTTGCTTGCGCTGCACCGTCAGCTGGTTGACTTCGGCCAGGTCGTCCGAGAAGCCCAGGTCGAGCATGCGGTCGGCTTCGTCAACGACCAGGAACTGCACCTTGTCGAGCTTGATCTGCATCGAGCGCTGCAGGTCGAGCAGACGGCCAGGCGTTGCCACAACCAGGTCGGCATTTTGCAGCTTGGCGATTTGCAGCTGGTAGGGCATGCCGCCGACGATATTGGCCACGCGCAGACCACGGCAGTGGCGCACCAGCTCGATCGCGTCATGGGCCACTTGCTGGGCCAGCTCACGGGTCGGGCACAGAATCAGCGCGCCGGGTTGGGCGGCCTTGAAATTGCGCGGGCTCAGCGGGTTCTTGCGCTTGGCGCGCTTGGGGGCTTGCTCGCCACGGGCCAGGGCTTCGGCCACCAGGCGTTCGTGTTCAGCGCGCTCAGCGGCTTCGGCCTGGCCTTGCTGCTGGATCAGGGTGTGCAGCACGGGCAGCAGGAAGGCAGCGGTCTTGCCCGAGCCGGTCTGGCTGGAGACCATCAGATCCGCAAAGTGCTGCGACTCTTCACCGTCGTTGATCATTGCCAGCGGGATGGCGCGCGATTGCACAGCGGTCGGTTGGGTGTAGCCCAGGTCCTTGACGGCCTGCACCAGCTCGGGCGCCAGGCCCAGCTCTACAAAGCCATTGGGCTCTTCAGGCAGCACCTCGGCTTCGCCTTCAGCCTCAGCCACCAGCGCAGTGCCGTCTTCTTGCAAAGCGTCTTCGGCCAGAGCCGACAGGGGGGAGGTATTGACGATCTCTTGGGTAGCGTCAACAGTGTTTTGCGCAGGCGCGGCTTCGCCCTGCAGATGGAGGTCTTGCGTCATTTTGAACAATAGCAATAGGTCGGCTCCTGCGCGTTTCGCGACGCAGTTCCGTACCGTTCATGGTTTTAAATACATCAACCATCAAACGGTAACGGCCGTACAAATTGCCGCGGGCTTGTTCAAAGCGGCCATGCTGCGAATCGCATGACCTGGACGCCCAGAGAATGAAGGGAGATGTGCGTATCAACCGCCAGTTTTGGCGGGTAAGCGCAAATTATCGCACATTTCGGGTTTTCCCGCATCAACGCAAGGACTTCTGTACCAAAGCAGCTACGGGTGAAGGCTAAATTTCTTTAATTTGAAAAAATCAATTTTAATTGCAAATTTAATTGATAAAAACAATGAGAAAGATAGGATACCTCCACCACAACAAGGAGAGCGACATGACCAACTACTCACTAACTCTGATGGCCATTACCGGATTGCTCGGCGCAGGCCTGCTTACCGCTTGCGGCGGCGGAGGGAGCGACAGTCCAGAAGAAGCCAAGAATTCCAGCGACTGCTTCAATGCCGGTTTTTACCGCAAGGACACGCAAATCTATGTCAGCCAGAGCAAAAGTCTGAACGATGGGCCAGCTTCAACCAACCTTGTCTACCACTGGGTCACCAGCCAGAACGAGGAGAACGGCATCAACCACATCTATGTCAATCCCACGCCCAACAGCGGGCGCACCAGCCTGCACTACAGCATCGAGGGCGGAGCGCTGCTCTACCACGGCTACAACGCCTTCAATATCGGCGCCACCAGCCGCCAAAGCCTGGCCCCGCCCCGCCAGTCGCTGATCGCGATGGCGCCCGGCCAGAGCACCTCCCAAACCATCGTACAAACGGATAGCGTCTCGAACGCTGACGGAGAAACAAAGACCGTCACCACACTGGCCGAGACCCGAAGCTACGAAGGCAGAGAGACCATCACCACGGCCCTGGGCACCGTGGAGGCCTGCCGCTTCGTCAGCAGCGTTGCGGCGAGCCAGCAAGGCAAGCCCGAGGCGAGCCGGGAGACGCAGACAACGACCTGGGTGGCAGCGGCGGGCCCCTACCGCGGGCTCAGACTCAAGGAGAGCGCCAGCACCCGCCAAGGGGGAAACACCGATACCCTGGTGACGGAGACCAGCCAGGTCAACCGCTTCGATATCAAGTAGCCGCTGATCCGGGCGCCAGCTGCAGAAAATGCTGGCGGTAGTACAGCATCTCGTCAATCGACTCATGCACATCGGCCAGCGCGGTGTGCTTTTGCGCCTTCTTGAAGCCGGTGACCAGCTCGGGGCGCCAGCGCCGTGCCAGCTCCTTGAGCGTGCTCACGTCCACATTGCGGTAGTGGAAGTAGGCCTCCAGATCGGGCATGTAGCGCGCCAGAAAACGGCGGTCCTGGCCAATGCTGTTGCCGCACATGGGCACCTTGGCCTTGGGCACATAGCGTTTCATGAAGCGCAGCACCTCGGCCTGCGCAGCGGCCTCGTCGATCTGCGAGGCCTTGACCCGCTCGGTCAGCCCGCTGCGGCCATGGGTGCCCCGGTTCCAGGCATCCATCTTGGCCAGTTCCTCATCGCTTTGGTGGATCGCAATCACCGGGCCTTCGACGCGCAGGCTCAGATCGGCACTGGTAACCACCAGCGCGATCTCGATCACACGGTGCTCCTGCGGGTTCAAACCGGTCATTTCACAGTCGAGCCAGACCAGGTTCAGATCGGACTTGGCCAGCTCGGGCACGGGTGCCAGCGGCGTATCCAGGGTGTTCTTGTTTTGCATGGGGGCGATTGTCGCCTATGCCCTACACTGTCCGGTATTCGCCAACCAACACCCCCACTTGTGACTCCATCGCTGCTGTTCACCCTGCTATTCGCCATTGCACTGGCCGCCAGTGTACTGACCAAACTCTGGCTGGCCAGCCGCCAGATGCGCCATGTGGCCGCCCACCGCGATGCCGTCCCTGCCCTCTTTGCCGACCGTATCAGCCTGGCTGCACACCGCAAGGCGGCCGACTACACGATTGCCAAGACCCGCTTTGGACTGCTGGGCCTGGCCATCGGCACTGCGGCGCTGCTGGGCTGGACCTTGCTGGGCGGGCTGGACCTGCTCAACGCCAGCCTGCTCGACGCGCTGGGCGGCGGCATGTGGCAGCAGCTGGCGCTGGTCGCCGCCTTTGCGCTGATCAGCGGCCTCATCGATCTGCCGGCCAGCTACTACCAGACCTTTGTGCTGGAGCAGCGCTTTGGTTTCAACAAGATGACGCCCGGCCTGTGGCTGGCCGATCTGCTCAAAGGCACGGCCATGGGCGCGCTGGTGGGCCTGCCCATTCTGGCCGTCATCCTGTGGCTGATGGGATCGGCCGGCCAATGGTGGTGGCTCTGGGCCTGGGCCTTCTGGGTGGGCTTCAACCTGCTGCTGATGGTCATCTACCCGGCCTTCATCGCGCCGCTGTTCAACAAGTTCCAGCCACTGGAGGACGAGAGCCTCAAGGCCCGCGTGCAGGCGCTGATGCAGCGCTGCGGCTTTGCGGCCAAGGGCCTGTTTGTGATGGATGGCAGCCGCCGCAGTGCGCATGCCAATGCCTACTTCACCGGCTTTGGTGCCAGCAAGCGCGTGGTGTTTTTCGACACCTTGCTGCACAAGCTCAATGGCGACGAGGTCGAAGCGGTGCTCGCCCATGAGCTGGGCCACTTCAAGCACAAGCACATTCTCAAGCGCATGCTGGGCCTGTTTGGCCTGACTTTGCTGGGCTTTGCGCTGCTGGGCTGGCTGTCGCAGCAGGGCTGGTTCTACACCGGCCTGGGCGTGACGCCCAACCTCAACATTGCGGGCGTGCCCGGCGCCAGCCCCAACGATGCGCTGGCCTTGCTGCTGTTCATGCTGGCCGTGCCGGTGTTCAGCAGCTTTGTCTCGCCGCTGATGGCGCAGTCCTCGCGCAAGCACGAGTTCGAGGCCGATGCCTATGCCGTCCAGCAGACGCGCGCGGCCGATCTGCAGTCGGCCCTGCTCAAGCTCTACGAGGACAATGCCTCGACCCTGACGCCCGACCCGGTCTATGTGCGCTATTACTATTCGCACCCGCCCGCCGTAGAGCGTATCCGCCACATGCAACAATTGGCCCATGACTGAATCCCACCTGCCCCAACAAGACTGGTCCACCCAAAGCCGCCGCGCGCTGTCCGCCTCCGAGGTGGTGACCCAGCTGAGCCCACTGACCGGTTGGGTGCTGAGCGGTGATGGCGCCGAGGTGGCCATCGAGAAGACCTTCCGCTTTGCCAACTACTACGAGACCATGGCCTTTGTGAATGGCGTGGCCCTGGTGGCCCATACGCAGGATCACCACCCGGACCTGTCGGTGCACTACAACCGCTGCGTGGTGCGCTTCAACACCCATGATGTGCATGGGCTGTCGGTCACCGACTTCGAATGCGCGCGCCGCATCGAAGCCATGCTGCAGCTGGCCTGAGAGACATGGCAAAACCTGCAAGACGCGCCAGCGCGCCCAGCCAGACGGGGACGCAGACGGGCCTGGTCGTCGCCAGCTATGGCCGCCACTGTGTGGTGGAGACGCCTGACGGCGTGCGCCGCATCTGCCACCCCCGGGGCAAGAAGAGCCAGGCCGTCGTTGGCGACCAGGTGCGCTGGCTGGCCCCGCCGCCGGGCCAGGGCGAAGAAGGCACGATCGAGAAGGTGCTGGAGCGCCGCAATGTCTTCTACCGCCAGGACGACATCCGCACCAAGACCTTTGCCGCCAACCTGGACCAGCTGCTGATCCTGATCGCGGCCGAGCCGGTCTTCAGCGAGGTGCAGCTGGCACGCGCGCTGATTGCAGCCGAAGCGGCGCACATCACGCCCATCATTGCGCTCAACAAGATGGACCTGGAAGAGCCCTTTTTGCGCGCCTGGGAGCGGCTGGAGCCCTACCGCACCATGCGCGACCAGGCCGAGGACCCGCCGCACTACATGGTGCTGCCCTTTGCGCTGGAAGGCGCCGACGAGGAAGACCGTGATGCCATCTACGGCCTGCTCGAAGGCAAGACCACCTTGGTGCTTGGCCCCTCGGGCGTGGGCAAGAGCACGCTCATCAACCTGCTGATACCGGGCGCGAATGTGGCGACCAACGAGATCTCGCAGGCGCTGAACACCGGCAAGCACACGACCACCAGCACCACCCTGTACTGGGTGGACGAGGCGCGCAAGACCGCGCTGATCGACTCGCCCGGCTTCCAGGAGTTTGGCCTCTACCACATCGCGCCCACGCAGCTGGCCGCCTGCATGCCCGACATCGGCGCCCATGCCAAGGAGTGCAAGTTCTACAACTGCACCCATTTGCACGAGCCCGGCTGCGGCGTCATCCATGCGGTGCAAAACGGCCATGCCGAGCTGCCGATCAGCGACAACCGCTACCGCATCTACAGCGAGCTGTTTGACGAGCTCAACCTGAGCGCGTACTAAAGCGGTTGACCAGACCTTAGCCCCGGCACCACTCTTTGGGCAAGGTCTCGGCATGGCCCAGGTCGACATGGGTCTTCAGAAAATCAAGCACGGCCCGGGTGCGCGACGGCAGGCGCTCGGGCTTGCCCAGGTAGACCGCATGGATGGGCTCCAGCACGCCGGTGTTGAAGGCCTCCAGCACCACCTGCAGCCGGCCCGCAGCGATATCGTGCCAGGCATGGAACAGCGACAGCCGCGCGAGGCCCACGCCTTCAACGGCCAGATTGCGCATCACATCGCCATCGTTGACGCGCAGCAGCTCGCCAATGGCCACCTCCACATCCTGCCCCGCCAGCCGGAACGGCCAGTGCGGCACCGTGCGCTGGTAGTTCCAGCCAATGCGCACATGGCCGCCCAGCGCATCGGGGTGGGTGGGCACGCCATGCGCATCCAGATACGCGGGTGCTGCCACGATGACCTGGCGGGTATGGCCCAGCAGGCGCGCCACCATGTCCGAGGCCGGCAGCTTGCCCCAGCGGATCGCGATATCGGCCCGCGCCTCCATCAGGTCGACCACCTCGTCGGTAAAACTCAGGTCCAGCCCCAGGCCCGGGTACTGCTGCCCCAGCCGGGCCACCAGCGGCACCAGAATGGCTTGCCCGGTCGATGAGCTGGAGTTGATGCGCACAACGCCCTTGGGCGTGCTGCGCAGCGATGCGGCCGCTTCGGCCTCCTGCAGATCAGCCAGCACGCGCTGGCCGCGCTCATAGAGCTGGCGGCCCTCGGGCGTCAGCTGCACCCGGCGCGTGCTGCGCAGCAGCAACTGCGCGCCCAGCCGCGCCTCCATGCGCGCCACGATCTTGCTGGTGGCCGACGGCGACACGCCCAGGTGGCGGGCAGCGGCCGAGAAGCTGCCGTGCTCGGCCACCTGCACAAACACCTCCAGCTCACCGGAGCGGTTGGTCTCAAAGCTGGGGCTGGCGGGAAAGGCGGGGTTGCGCATGGTCAAAAGCGTCATAGCTGCAGATGGTGGTGGCAAATTCTGCTCTTATTTGTTCCATTTGGGAACAAATACCTTTCCGCTATTCCGGCTACACAAGAATCAGACCGCGCTTCACAATCCCATTCCTCGCTGATGGCCACCCGGCCTTCGCCCTACACACAAGGAATCCTCCCATGCCTGTCTCATTGCTGGCGCTCGCCGCCGGTGCCTTTGGCATCGGCACCACCGAATTCATCATCATGGGCCTGCTCACCCAGGTCAGCCAGGACCTGGGCATCAGCATCCCCACGGCCGGCACCCTGATCTCCGGCTATGCCTTTGGTGTGGCCATTGGGGCGCCCGTGCTCACCTTGGCCACGCGCCACTGGCCGCGCAAATGGCTGCTGCTGGGCCTGATGCTGATCTTTATCGCAGGCAATATCGCTGCGGCCATGGCCCCCAGCTACGGCTGGCTGATGGGCGCGCGCATGCTCACCTCGCTCACCCATGGCACCTTCTTTGGCGTCGGCGCCGTCGTGGCCACCGGCCTGGTGGCCAAGGACAAGCAGGCCTCGGCCATTGCACTGATGTTCTCGGGCCTGACGCTGGCCACCTTGCTGGGCGTGCCGGCCGGCACCTGGATCGGCCAGCATTTTGGCTGGCGCATGGCCTTTGCCACCGTGGCCGTGATCGGCGTGGTCGCGCTAGGTATTCTGGCTGCCTTTGTGCCCAGCAAGCTCCAGCAGGCGGCGCCCGCTGCGCTGCGCGATGAGCTGTCCATCCTGGCGAGCACGCCCCTGTGGCTGGGCCTGGGCATGACCGTCTTCGGCTTTGGTGGCGTGTTTGCGCTCTACACCTATGTGGAGCCGCTGCTCTCGCAGATCACCCAGATGGGCAACACCGGCGTGGCGCTGAGCCTGCTGCTGTTTGGCGCCGGCTCGGCCGTGGGCAATATCGCCGGCGGCAAGCTGGCCGACCGGGGCGTGGTGCGCGCGCTGTGGATCACCCTGGGCGCCCTGGTGCTGGTGCTGCTGGCAGGCCGCTGGGCCTTTGGCATCTCGGCGGCCGTGGCCATGGCCTATGTGACCGTGCTGGGTGTTGTCGCCTTTGCCACCGTAGCCCCCATGCAGATGCGGGTGATGCAAGGCGTGGGCAGCCAGGGTGCGACGCTGGCCTCCAGCCTGAACATTGCGGCCTTCAACCTGGGCAATGCGCTGGGTGCCTGGGTGGGCGGCAGCCTGATTGCCGGCGCAGGCCTGCTGTCGATCATCTGGGGCGCTGCCGCGCTGTCGGCCATCGGCCTGGTGCTGGTGGCGATGGGTCAGCGCCGCAGCCCAAGCGCTGCGCTGCAGACTGCCTGATCGTTCAGCCCAACAGGCGCGCCAAGGTGAGCAGCGCCAAGAGCAGCATCCAGACCACGACGGAGCGCCACACCAGGCCCACCACGCTGCGCAGGTGGGCCACTTCCGGGTCACGGCCCGGGGTGGTGGCGCCATCGCCCTGGATCTGCAGGGGCGCGGCAGCATCGATATCGACACTGCGGGCGCGCAAGGCCACCCCGCCCAGGCGGATGTCGATGGCACCGGCGGTCGCGGCCAGGATCACGCCATCGTTGTCATTGGGGAAATGCTGGGTCTGAAAGCGCCAGCCGTCGATGGCCTCTTCAAAATTGCCCACCACGGCAAAGCTCAGCGCCGTCAGCCGGGAAGGCAGCCAGTCCACGATGGTCCAGGCCTTGGCCGCAACGGTCTCGAAAGCGCCTTGCACCATGGCCACGGGCTGCACCGATGGGCGCGCAAAGCGCGAGGCGTATTCAGCCATGCGGAAAAACACCGCGCCGGCGGGCCCCAGGCCCAGCGCCGAGCCGATGGAGTAGCAGGCCAGCACGCCAAACACATGGCGGTGCGCGGCCAGCACCGAGTACTCGATCACGTGGCGCACGATCTCGCGGCGCGGCAGGTCATCGGCGTGGACCTGCTGCCAGTCGGCCAGGTACTGGCGGGCCTGGTCCTCATCGCCGGACTCCAGCGCATGGCGGATGCGGGTGAAATGGTGGCTGAACTGGCGAAAGCCCAAGGTCACATACAGCACCAGCACATGCCAGGCCATCGCCAGGGGCCAGCCCACCAGGGCCACCAGCAGCCAGTGCATGCCCATGGCCAGGGCCGTGGGCAGCAACACCGCCACGCTCCAGGCCAGCCAGCCGTGGCGCTGCTCGCCGGCATCCAGATTGCGGCTGAGCCATTGCACCCAGGCCCGCACACCGGCATAGACCGGGTTGTCGCGAGACAGGGATTTGGCCTGCTCCAGCAGCAGGGCCATCAGCGTGGCGAAAAAACTCATGGACAGTGATCATACCGGCTGTGATGTATCACACAAGCCGTTACAAACTACAACGCGGGTGGAAAGGCCAAAAACCGGTACAAATTACGCAACATGCTGGCCGTAGCCCCCCAGATAAAGCGCTGCTGGCCCGATGCGGGATCGTCATAGGGCATGGACAGCCAGCGCCGGCTGAACTCGGGCGTGTCGAGCTGCTGCCAGCGGTGGTGCGCGGGGTTCATCAAGAAGGACAGCGGCACCTCGAACACCTCATCCACCTCGCCCGGGTTGGCCTGCAGGTGGAACGGTGGCTGCACCAGCCCGACGATGGGCGTCACCCCAAAGCCCGAGCCGGTCGCGTACTCGGGCAAGCGGCCAATGATTTCGACCCGCTCGCGCGCCAGCCCCACCTCTTCCCAGGCCTCGCGCAGCGCGGTGTCGTTGATATCGCGGTCCTCCGGGTCCTGGCGGCCGCCGGGGAAGGCAATCTGCCCCGAATGGTTCGTCAGGCCAGCGCTGCGCTGGGTCAGCAGCACATGCATCTCCTGGCGCTGCACCAGCGCCACCAGCACGGCGGCCTTGGCTGGGGGCCGGTCCGTCCAGCTGCGTTCGCGGAAGATTTCCGGCTCACCGCCATGGGGATGGGCGACAAAAGCCTGGCGCAGCGAATCGGCCAGCAACAGGCGCGGCGCGACTGCCGGCAGCGCCGAGTCGATCTGCACGACCGGTGCGCGGCGCGGATCCATGATGGACGACACCCGCACGGCGGCGGCAGGTGGTGATGACGGCGAGACAGAAGAGGCGTTAGACATAAACAGCAGACGGCAGACGCAGCGGGCCATGTAAAAAAGCCGCCACAGCTTGCACTGTAGCGGCTTTCAGCACTGGGCTCTGTCGCAGCGTGATTACGCAGCTGCCACAGGTGCTGCCTTGCGTGCTGGCAGCTTTTCCTTGATACGAGCCGACTTGCCGCTGCGTTCACGCAGGTAGTACAGCTTGGCACGGCGCACATCGCCGCGGCGCTTGACTTCGATACCGGCGATCATAGGGCTGTAGGTTTGGAACGTACGTTCCACGCCTTCGCCACTGGAGATCTTGCGCACGGTGAAGCCGCTGTTCAGACCGCGATTACGCTTGGCAATCACCACGCCTTCGTAAGCCTGCACGCGCTTGCGCGTACCTTCAACAACGTTCACGCTCACGATCACGGTGTCGCCAGGGGCAAATTCAGGAATGGTCTTGTTCAGGCGAGCAATTTCTTCTTGCTCGAGAATCTGGATCAGGTTCATGGTTTCATCCAACGATCATACGCGCGCCATGAATTTGGCAGCCGCGCCCAGCACGGTGTACGGGGCATGTGCGGCGTGTTGCTTCTCTCACCATTGAAAAAAGCGGCCGTGTAGAGGATCGTAAAACCGGCAATTATAGCGGTTTTGCCAAATTTACCAAATCGGCACTGGCCAGCAGCTGCTCATCCTTGCGGCTGAGCTGCTTGCGGCTGCGCGCCTGGTCCAGCAGCTCAGGGCGGTGGATGGCCGTGTTGCGCAGGCTTTGCTCGCGGCGCCAGCGCTCGATATTGGCATGGTGGCCCGACAGCAGGGCTGCGGGCACTGGCTCCCCTTCCCAGACCTCAGGCCGGGTGTAGTGGGGGCAATCCAACAGGCCGTCGAGTGCGGGGTTGAAGCTGTCGAACTGGTGGCTGCCCTCGTCATGCAGCACACCGGGTTGCAGGCGGGCCACCGCATCGAGCAAGGCCATCGCGGCAATCTCGCCGCCCGAGAGCACAAAATCGCCCAGGCTCAGCTGCACATCGACATGGCGGTCAATAAAGCGCTGGTCCAGGCCTTCATAACGGCCGCACAGCAAGATGGCGCCCTGCGAATCGGACCAGCGCTGCACCTGGGCATGGTCGATGCGCTCGCCAATCGGCGAGAACAGCACCAGCGGCGCGGGCTGCGCCTCTGCACGCGCTTCGCGGATGGCGGCCAGGCAGTCGGCCAGCGGCTGGGCCATCATCACCATGCCGGGGCCACCGCCAAAGGGGCGGTCATCGACGCGGCGGTAGTTGCCTGGGGCGTAATCGCGCGGGTTCCAGCACTGCACCGCCAGCTGGCCGCTGCTGTAGGCGCGGCGCGTCACGCCCACCTCGACAAAGGGGCCGAACAGCTCGGGGAACAAGGTGATGATGTCAAAGCGCATGGAAATTCTCCCCGCTGGCGGCCTGCGTGTCCGGCACGATCAGTAGTCCGGCTGCCAGTCGACCGTGATGCGCTTGTTGGGCAGCGAGACCTCGTCGACAAAGGCGCCGACAAACGGAATCAGGCGCTCCTGCGTCTTGCCGTCTTCTTCGTAGTTCAGCACCAGCACGGTCTGGGGGCCCGAGGCCATCAGGTCGCTCACGGTGCCCAGCGCCACGCCTTCGCGGTTGACCACGGCCAGACCCAGCAGGTCCACCCAGTAGTACTCGCCGTCGTCGGTCTTGGGGAAATCAGCGCGCGAGATGAACACCCGCGCACCTTTGAGCTTTTCGGCCTGGTCGCGGTCGTCCACGCCCTGGGCCCAGCCCACCATGCCATCGCCATGGAAACGCGCCTGGCGCATCTCCAGCTGGGCAACGCCCTGGAAGTGGCGCGCGCCCTTCTCGGGAGGCTGGATGAACCACAGCTTGGACTTGAGCAGCGCCTGCGGGTCGGGGCTGAGGGCAATCACCTTGAACCAGCCCTTGACGCCCCAGGCATCAGCGATGCGCGCCACTTCAATGGCGTCATCGGGCAAGGTGGCAGGGCTTAACAACAACTCGGTAGCGGGCATGGCAGTTCAACAGGGCAATAAAAAACGGGCCGCAGTGCTCATCGCAGCAGCGGCCCGCATGCACGAATGGTACCGGAGCACCAGCCGTGATGAGAGAGGCAAATTAAGCAGCCTTGGCAGCAGCTTGCTTGACCAGACGGTCCACGGTGGTGGA
>NZ_KE148637.1:0-12027 GCF_000410635.1 Comamonas sp. B-9 | reverse complement strand
AACGCTCTTCCAGTAAGCCACGCGGTCCAGAGCAACGCGCAGGCCTTCAACGCCTTCCTTGGCCAGTGGGTTGTAGAAACCCACGCGCTCGATGAACGAGCCGTCACGGCGCACGCGCTTGTCAGCAACGACGATGTTGTAGAACGGACGGGCCTTGGAGCCGCCGCGGGAGAGTCGAATAACGACCATAATAATCCTTCGGGTGGTTAGTTTTCTTACCACGTTTGAGACACGCAACTAGCCACCCGGCCAGCGACACGCAGTAAAGCCGCAAATTATACAAACTTCTTTCAACCATGCCAAGTGTTCGTACCAGTACCCCTGATGACATCCCCGCGCTGACCCGCATTTATGCCCACCATGTGCTGCATGGCACGGGCAGTTTCGAGACCGAGGCCCCCAGCGAAGCAGAAATGACCCGGCGCCGCGACGAGGTATTGTCGCGCCAGCTGCCCTACCTGGTGGCGGAGGACAACGATGGCCAGATCCTGGGCTATGCCTATGCAAACTGGTTCAAGGCCCGGCCGGCCTACCGCTTCTCGGCCGAGGATTCGATCTATGTGGCAGATGGGCAACATGGCCGGGGCCTGGGGCGCCTGTTGATGAACGCCTTGATCGCGCACTGCGAAGCGGCTGGCGTGCGCAAGCTCATCGCCGTGATCGGGGACTCGAACAACCTCGGCTCGGTCGGCGTGCACCGCGCAGCCGGTTTTACCCAGGTGGGCGTAATGCGCTCGGTGGGCTGGAAATTTGGCCGCTGGTTGGATATCGTGATGATGGAAAAAACCCTGGGCGATGGCGACAACAGCGCCCCCACCACCTAAACCACCCCACCCGCCCTATGAGCCACCCCATCACCCACGCGATGCCGCGCAGCAAGAGCAAGACCCTGGCCACCTGGCTGGCTTTTCTGGGGGGGCCTTTGGGCCTGCACCGCTTCTACCTGCATGGCCTGGGTGACATGATTGGCTGGATGCTGCCCATCCCCACGGCGCTGGGCCTGTACGGCATGGAGCGCATTGCCAGCCATGGCATCGACGACCAGCTCAGCTGGGTTCTGGTGCCGCTGCTGGGCTTTACCATTGCGGCCTGCGCACTGACGGCCATCGTCTACGGGTTGATGGCGCCCGAGAAGTGGAACGCCCGCCACAACCCCGGCCTGCCCGAGGACGCGCTGCCCGGCCGCACCCGCTGGCTGACGATCTTCGGCATTGTGGCCTCGCTCTTGATCGGCACCACGATCCTGATGGCCAGCCTGGCCTACAGCTTTGAGCACTACTTCCAGTACCAGATCGAGGAAGCTCGCAAGATTTCGCAGTAAAGGGATAACTGTGCAAGGCCCTCAGCGCGATTGCTCATTCACCTGCAGATGCGCGCGGAGAAAGCCAAACACCTGCGCCGCATAGGCCTGCGGCGCAAACTGGTGCAGGTCCACATGCGCCGCGCCCGGCACCAGCCATAGCAGCTGCGCTGACTGCTGCGCCTGGCTTGCGGCCTCCGCCATCTGCCGGGTTTCAGCGGGCGGGGTGTAGCGGTCTTCGGTGCCGCCCAGCACCATCACCGGCCGGCTCCAGGCCGCCAGGCGGTCAATAGGCCGCAGCTGGTACGGGTCCAGGCCCAGGCGCAGCGGCATCTGCCACAGCAGCAAGGGGGTGGCGATCGGCGCCAACGGGGCCAAGGGGCCCAGCACCGCACGCACCCGGTTGTCCACGGCGGCCTCCATGCTCGGAAAAACGGCTTCGAGCACCACGGCATCGGGCGGCTGCAACAGATCGGCCATCAGCAGCCCGGCGCCGCCGAGCGATGCGCCGATCACCGCCACCTTCTCTGCAGGCTGCTGCGCCTGCAACCAGGCCAGCGCAGCGGCAATGCCCAGGCCCTCCCGGGGCCCGAAGGACAGCATCTCCCCATCGCTTTGGCCATGGGCCGGCAAATCGATCAGCAGCACCCCATGGCCGCGCGCATGCAGCGCCAGCGCCCGGGGCAGCATCGCACGCCGGTCAGCGCGCACACCGTGCAGCAGCAGCACGGCACCCTGCCCGGGCGTGCCCGCTGCATACCAGCCCCGCACCATGCCTTGCGAAGTGGCGATCTCCACGGCGGTGGCGCCCAGTTCTTGCGGTGCTGCGCCAATCTCTGGGCGGTACGGTTGGCTCAACCAGCCTGCCAGACACCAGGCCAGCGCCAGCACCGCCAGCAGCAAGGCGGCCAGCACAGCCGCAACCCAGGCCAGCGGATGCAGCGAAAAGATCGAAGGGGTCAGTGCGGGGTCGGTCATGCCTTGGCCAAAAAACAAAACGGCTGGCAGATCATATCCGCCAGCCGCCTTTTGGCTATCGCACCGCCACGATCAATAGAGCTGCAGACTCACCCAGTAGGCAAAGGCCGCCACAAAGGCGCTGGCCGGAATGGTCAGCACCCAGGCCCAGACGATATTGCCCGCCACACCCCAGCGCACCGCGCTCATGCGCTGGGTCGAGCCCACGCCGACGATGGCGCCGGTGATGGTGTGCGTGGTCGACACGGGGATGCCCAGCGCGGTGGCGATGAACAAGGTCATTGCGCCACCGGTTTCGGCGCAGAAGCCGCCGACGGGCTTGAGCTTGGTGATCTTCTGGCCCATGGTCTTGACGATGCGCCAGCCACCAAACATCGTGCCCAGGCCAATGGCCGCGTAGCAGGAGATGATGGCCCAGGCAGGAGGATCGGCATCGTTGGGCGATGCGTAGCCGGTGGACAGCAGCAGCAGCCAGATGATGCCGATGGTCTTTTGCGCATCATTGCCGCCGTGGCCCAGGCTGTAGGCACCGGCAGAGACCAGCTGCAAGCGGCGGAACCACTTGTCCACCTTGCCCGGCGTGGTGCGGCGGAACAGCCAGGCCACGATCACCATCATGATCGAGCCGAGCAAAAAGCCCAGCACCGGGGAGACAAAGATGAAGGCCACGGTCTTCCAGATGCCGCTGGCGACCAGCGCACCGGAGCCCGCCTTCGCAATCACCGCGCCCACGATGCCGCCGATCAGCGCATGCGAGGAGCTCGACGGGATGCCGTAGTACCAGGTGATCAGGTTCCAGGCGATCGCGCCCACCAGGGCGCCAAAGATCACATGGGTGTCGACAATGCCCGGGTGAACAATGCCTTTGCCGATGGTCGCCGCCACGCTCAGGTGGAAGACAAAGATCGCCACAAAGTTGAAAAATGCCGCAAACACCACCGCTTGGGTGGGCTTGAGCACGCCGGTAGAGACAACGGTCGCAATCGAGTTGGCCGCGTCATGAAACCCGTTCATGAAGTCGAACAAGATGGCCAGCGCCACCAGCACGACAATCACCCACAGGGCTGTTTGCATCGGTTCCATGGAAGTTCAGTCTCCTGCTTGCTGCAACGGATCAGGAGTTTTCCAGGATGATGCCTTCGATGTGGTTAGCCACATCCTCGCACTTGTCGGTGATGGTCTCGAGCAGCTCGTAGATGGCCTTGAGCTTGATCACCTCGCGCACATCGGGCTCCTCGCGGAACAGCTTGCTCATTGCAGAGCGCATCACGCGGTCGGCGTCGCTCTCGAGGCGGTCGATCTCCTCGCAGGTCTTGATGGCCGCCTCGGTGGTCGAGGGATCGGCAATGCGGTCGAGCATCTTGACGGCATCACGCACGCGCTCGCAGCACTTGACGCTCAGGTCCGTCAGGCGGGTGATTTCTTCGGTCATGTGGCGCACGTCGTAGAGCGCCATGGTCTCGGCCGAGTCCTGGATCAGGTCGGCCACATCGTCCATGGTGTTGATCAGCGAGTGGATCTGTTCACGGTCGATGGGGGTGATGAAGGTCTTGTGTAGGGTGCGGTTGACCTCGTGGGTCACTCGGTCGGCTGCGCGCTCGGCATTGTCCACGTCCTGGTTGTATTTCTCGCGCAGATGGGGGTCGTTGTAATTGGCCACCAGTTGGGAGAACGCGTGGGCCGCTTCAACGATGCGGTCGGCGTGCTGGTTGAACAGTTCGAAGAAATTGCCTTCGCGCGGCAAGAGTTTGCCAAAGAGCATGGGTGCACCTATTCGGTTTCAATGCAAAAAAGGGAAAAACCTGCGCACACCCGGCCGGAATCTGGCTTGTCAGCCCCGGCTCCCTGGCCCCGTCGCCACCCTGCAACTCCTTGAATTGCCAGCGGTGTCAGCGGTTTGCAGTGCGCAAAATCTGTCATTCACGGCGCATTGCTGCACTGCAAAATTCACCAATTTTAAATGCAATTGTCATTTCTTTGTCGCATTTGAGGCCGCGACGCCTAAAACAGCGCAGCCTGCGCCCTGCCCGCCGTGCCCGGTACAGAGGGAGAACGGCAGCACTGGCGCTGTCTCCCAAAGCGCGCTACCTTGCGCTTGCCGCCATCAGCTCCACCCGTATTTTTGCAGGGCGACGGCCAAATGCCTGCGCCAACCGGCAGCAATAAAAAAAGCACTGCCAGGCAGTGCTTGGGGGGGGTGCATGCGCGCTGCCGCTATTCGCCCAGATAAGCGGCACGCACCTTGGGGTCGGCCAGCAGCTGCTGGCCCGGGCCGGTCATCGTGATGATGCCCGACTCCATCACATAGCCCCGGTCGGCAATGGCCAGCGCGCGGCTGGCGTTCTGTTCCACCAGCACGATGGTCACGCCCATCGCATAGACATCGCGCACCACCTCGAAGATCTTGTCCACCATGATGGGAGACAGGCCCATCGACGGCTCATCGAGCAGCAGCAGCTTGGGCTGCGCCATCAGTGCGCGCGCCATCGCCAGCATCTGCTGCTCGCCGCCGGACATGGTGCCCGCCAGCTGGTCCTTGCGCTCGCGCAGACGCGGGAAGATATTGAACATCTTCTCGATATCGGCCTGGATGCCGGCCTTGTCCTTGCGCAGGTAGGCACCCAGCATCAGGTTGTCGGTGATGGTCTGGCGCGTGAACACGCCGCGCCCTTCGGGCACCATCACCAGCCCCTTGGCCACCAGGTCCCAGGCGCCCCGGCCCTTGAGGTTCTCGCCCAGGAACTCGATCTGCCCGTCGTTGATGGCCTGGGTGGCCGTCACCGCCTTCATCGTCGTGGTCTTGCCCGCGCCGTTGGAGCCGATCAGCGAAACCAGCTCGCCCTCATGCACCTCGAAATCGACGCCCTTGACGGCCTGAATGCCCCCATAGGCCACTTTCAGCCCACGCACCTTCAGCAGTACGGGGTTGGATGTCTTGTCAACCATGCTCAGTGTCCTCCGGTGCCCAGATAGGCCTCAATCACTTTTTCGTCTTTCTGCACCTCGGCCGGGGACCCTTCGGCCAGCCGCTTGCCGTAGTCGAGCACCGTCACCCGGTCGCACAGGCCCATCACCAGCTTTACGTCATGCTCGATCAGCAAGATGGTGCGGTTGTCCTTGCGGATGCGGTCGATCAGCTCGCGCAGCTGCACCTTCTCGGTCGCATTCATGCCGGCGGCGGGCTCGTCGAGCGCAATCAGCTGCGGGTCGGTGGCCAGCGCGCGGGCAATCTCCAGGCGGCGCTGGTCGCCGTAGGACAAGGTGCGCGCCTTGTAATCGGCGTAGCGCTCGATGCCCACATAGGCGAGCAGCTCGCGGGCGCGCTCGGCAATGGCCCGCTCCTCGGCCTTGAAGCCCGGTGTGCGAAAGATCGCGCCCAGGAGGCCCGAATGGCTGCGCACATGGCGGCCCACCATCACGTTCTCCAGCGCCGTCATGTCGGAGAACAGACGGATGTTCTGGAACGTGCGTGCAATGCCGGCCTTGGCCACCAGGTGCACGGCCTTGGGCTCATAGGGCTTGCCAGCCAACTCAAAGCTGCCGCTGTCGGGCGTGTACAGCCCGGTGATCACATTGAAGAACGTGGTCTTGCCCGCGCCATTGGGGCCGATCAGGCCATAGACCTGGCCGCGCTCGATGGTCAGACCCACATCCGAGAGGGCCTGCAAGCCGCCAAAGCGCTTGGAAATGCCTGCCACCTTGAGTGCAGGAGCTTGTGTATTCGTCATGCTCGTCTCTCCTGCTCAGTCTTTCTGGATCGCGCTCTTGCCATGCTCGGGTGCGGGCCACAGGCCACGTGGGCGCAGCAGCATCACCACGATCATCGCCACCGCAATCAACAGCTGGCGCAGGATGGAGGCATCCAGACGGCCATCGGTCATCTGTTGCAGCGGGCCGGCCACATAGCGCAGCACCTCGGGCAGCGCCGACAGCAGCACGGCGCCCAGAATGACGCCGGGGATATGGCCCAGACCGCCCAGCACCACCATGGCGACGATCATGATCGACTCCATCAGGCTGAAGGACTCGGGCGAGACAAAGCCCTGGAAGCCGGCAAACATCGCGCCGGACACGCCACCGAACGTGGCCCCCATGCCAAAGGCCATCAGCTTGAGGTTGCGGGTGTTGATGCCCATGGCCTTGGCGGCAATCTCGTCCTCGCGGATGGCCATCCAGGCGCGGCCAATGCGCGAATCCTGCAGGCGGTAGCAGATCACCACACTGGCCACGACCAGCAGCAGGAACAGGTAGTAGTACAAGGTGACCGACGAGACCGTGTAGCTGCCGATCTCCAGCGGCTTGGCAAAGTCAAAGCCAAAGATCTTGATCGAGTCGATCTGGCCCAGGCCCTTGGGCCCATTGGTGATGTTGACGGGCTGGTCCAGGTTCAGCATGAAGATCCGGATGATCTCGCCAAAACCCAGGGTCACGATGGCCAGGTAGTCCCCGCGCAGCTTGAGCACCGGAAAGCCCAAGATCATCCCCGCTATCGCCGCCAGCAAGGCGGCCAGCGGTATCACCAGCCAGATGGAGGTGTGCAGGCCATTGGGGAACATGGCCTTGAAGCCTTCAAAGGTCTCGGCCAGGTGGGGCGAGGCCATCAGGCCCAGCATATAGGCGCCCACGGCGTAAAACGCCACATAGCCCAGGTCCAGCAGGCCGGCAAAGCCCACGACGATGTTCAGGCCCAGGGCCAGCAGGACATAGAGCAGCGCCAGATCGGCAATGCGCACCCAGGCGTTGCCAAAGGACTGCAGGATCAGCGGCAATACCAGCAGCGCAATCGCGCCCACAATGAACTGTGCTTTGTTGTTCTTCATGCGGTTCCCCTTAAGCCCGATCGGCCACCCGCTCACCCAGCAAGCCCGAGGGTCGCAAGGTCAGCACGATGATCAGCACGATGAACGAGAAGATATCGACATACTGGCTGCCCAGCACGCCACCGGTGAGCTGGCCGATGTAGCCCGCGCCAATCGCTTCGACCAGGCCCAGAATCATCGCACCCACCACGGCGCCGGCCAGGTTGCCGATACCGCCAAACACGGCCGCAATAAAGGCCTTGAGGCCGGGCAAAAAGCCCATGGTGTGCTGCGCCGTGCCGTAGTTCGAGGCCCAGAGCACGCCGGCAATCGCCGCCAGCACCGCACCGATCACAAAGGTGGCCGAGATCACCATGTCGGGCTTGATGCCCATCAGCGCCGCCACGCGGGGGTTCTCTGCCGTGGCCCGCATCGCGCGGCCCAGGCGGGTGTAGTTCACCAGGTACATCAATACCGCCAGCACCACCGCCGTCACGCCCAGCACCAGGATCTGGGTCGGCGTGATCACCGCGCCGGCCAGGTCGAAGGGCTCCATCGGCAGCAAGGTCGGATAGGGCTTGTAGTTGGGCTTCCAGATGATCATCGCCAAGGTCTGCAGCAGGATCGACATGCCGATTGCGGTGATCAGCGGCGCCAGGCGCGGGCTGTTGCGCAGCGGCCGGTAGGCGAGCTTCTCGAT
The DNA here is from genome assembly GCF_000410635.1 of Comamonas sp. B-9. NCBI lineage: Bacteria > Pseudomonadati > Pseudomonadota > Betaproteobacteria > Burkholderiales > Comamonadaceae > Comamonas > Comamonas sp. B-9. The sequence continues at coordinate 4,250 of NZ_KE148637.1, read as the reverse complement.
CGTGAAATTGAGCACCGCCGCCACCACACAGGCAATGAGCGTCGCTATCAGCAAGATGACCCAGCCCGGCGTTCCCGGCATGGCCTCCTGCATCACGCCGATGATGCTCCAGCTGGTCAGCACCCCTATCATCAGCACTTCGCCGTGCGCGAAGTTAATCAATTGAATAATGCCGTACACCATGGTGTAGCCCAAGGCTATCAAAGCGTACATGCTGCCCAATACCAGACCATTAATGATCTGCTGCAGCAAAATATCCATACAACCAACCCTTCAGCTTGGAACCACAACAGCGAAAACTGCATGAAACGGGGGTCTCCCGCGATGCAGCCGCCTCTAACCGCGATAACAGTTTTATGCGGATCGAAACAATTCTATAGACGCGACCTCGGTTTTTTGGCGACTAGGCCGCTAGCGCTTTCCCTAGTGACCCATGCGCAAACCGCATGAATACAGGCGAGACTGCTGTGGACACCTAGGGAATTTACTAGGTATCGATTCAACAAATCGCGACGCGCTTTTTACAATTGATGCAGCAAACACAATAATCAAACCGGTGGCTGCGTCTCGCGGCTGGAACACTGGTGTAAATACCTATATCGGCTTTCAGTTGCATAAACAACCAAATAAACGCTGTGCCGACGAGGCATAAAAAAACGCGGCCTGGGCCGCGTTCTACGTAGAGCTGGAGCAGCGTTTAGAGCTTGCTGGCCATCTCAGGCACGGCTTCAAACAGGTCAGCCACCAGGCCATAGTCAGCCACGCTGAAAATCGGCGCTTCTTCGTCCTTGTTGATCGCCACGATCACCTTGGAGTCCTTCATGCCGGCCAAGTGCTGGATGGCGCCCGAGATGCCCGCTGCCACATACAGCTGGGGCGCGACGATCTTGCCGGTCTGGCCCACTTGCAGGTCGTTGGGCGCATAGCCCGCGTCCACTGCAGCGCGGCTGGCGCCAATGGCCGCGCCCAGCTTGTCGGCCAGCGGGGTCATCACTTCGTTGAACTTCTCGGCGCTGCCCAGCGCGCGGCCACCGGAGACGATGATCTTGGCGGCCGTGAGTTCCGGGCGGTCGTTCTTGGTCACTTCGCGGCCCACAAAGCTGCTCTTGCCGCTGTCAGCAACCGCTGCTGCGTTCTCAACCGAGGCCGAGCCACCGGTGGCCGCTGCTGCATCAAAGCCGGTGCCGCGCACGGTGATGACCTTGGTGGCATCGATGGATTGCACGGTGGCAATGGCGTTGCCCGCGTAGATGGGGCGCTCGAAGGTATCGGCGCTCACCACCTTGGTGATGTCGCTGATCTGGGCGACGTCGAGCTTGGCTGCCACGCGTGGGGCCACGTTCTTGCCCGAGGCGGTGGCGGGCGCCAGGATGTGGCTGTAGTTGCCAGCAATGGCCAGCACCTGCGCGGCCAGGTTTTCAGCCAGGCCGTCTTTCAGCGCCGGGCCATCGGCCAGGATGACTTTGGCAACGCCTGCGATCTGGGCTGCGGCCTGGGCTGCAGCTGCTGCGCCAACGCCTGCTACCAGCACATGCACATCACCACCGCAAGCCAGGGCTGCGGTGACGGTGTTGAGCGTGCCGGTCTTGATCGTTTGGTTGTCGTGTTCTGCAATAACGAGAGCGGTCATGTCTATCGTCTTTCCATTCAATGTGTCAGGTGTCGGGTCAAAGTCAGATGACTTTGGCTTCGTTCTTGAGCTTGTCGATCAAGGTGGCCACATCGGGCACCTTCACGCCTGCGCCGCGCTTGGCGGGTTCTTCCACCTTCAAGGTCTTCAGGCGCGGGCTCACATCCACACCCAGGTCTTCTGGCTTCAACGTGTCGAGCTGCTTTTTCTTGGCCTTCATGATGTTGGGCAAGGTGACATAGCGCGGCTCGTTCAGACGCAGGTCGGTGGTGATGACGGCGGGCATGGACAGGGACAGGGTCTCCAGACCTCCGTCCACTTCGCGCGTGACACTCACCTTGTCGCCAGCGACTTCGACCTTGGACGCAAACGTGGCCTGGGGCAGATCAGCGAGCGCTGCCAGCATCTGGCCGGTCTGGTTGGCGTCGTCGTCAATCGCTTGCTTGCCGCAGATCACAAGACCTGGCTGCTCCTTGTCGACCAGGGCCTTCAGGAGCTTGGCGACAGCGAGGGGCTGCAGCTCTTCGGCGGTTTCGACCAGGATGGCGCGGTCCGCACCAATGGCCATCGCCGTGCGCAGGGTTTCCTGGCACTGGGTCACGCCGCAGCTCACGGCGATGATCTCGGTCACCACGCCCTTTTCCTTCAAACGCACGGCCTCTTCCACCGCGATTTCATCAAAGGGGTTCATCGACATCTTCACGTTCGCAATGTCCACTCCCGAGCCATCGCTCTTGACGCGCACCTTGACGTTGTAGTCCACCACGCGTTTGACGGGTACCAGTACTTTCATAGTCACAGCTTTCTAACAATAAACTCTGGGCCCGCTGCGGCGTCGCTTGCCGCCTGCGGGCCACGGTATCAATCGGGCAAGGTCAGCACGCCTTGCGCCTGGAGTGCTTGCAGTTGCGAATCACTCAAACGCAGCAGATTTTGCAGCACTTCGCGTGTACCTTCACCGAGTGTGGGTGGTGCGCGGCGAATCGGCAGGCGTTGGCCATCCATGCGGATGGGCGGCGCCAGCACGGCGGTCTGGCCGGCCACCGGATGGGGCATGTTCTGCACCAGGCCGGCTTGCTGCACGCGCTCGGAGGTCAGCGCCTCATGCAGGCCCAGCACCTCGCCGCAAGGCACGCCGCAGGCATTGAGCCGCTCGATCAGCAGCGCACGCGGGAAGCTGCGGATGGTCTCGATCATCAGCGGCAGCAAGAGCTTGCGGTCCTTGGCGCGCTCCACGTTGGTCGCGTATTTGGGGTTGTCGGCCAGGTCGGGGCGCTCGATCACATCGCGGCAGAAGCGCTCGAACTGCGAATTGTTGCCCACCGCAATGATCAGCGGGCCATCGGCCGCCTCGAACATGCCATAGGGCACGATCGAGGGGTGGGCATTGCCAAAGCGCTCCGGGTCCTTGCCCATGAACAGCGCATCGAGCCCGTAGTAGCCGGTGATGCTGACGCCGTTGTCAAACAGCGCCATGTCGATCTTGCGGCCCTGGCCCGTGCGCTCGCGGGCAAACAGGGCGGCCAGCACGGCCTGGGCGGCGCTCATGCCGGTCATCAGGTCCACGACGGCCACGCCAAACTTCAGTGGCGGCTGCGAGGCCTCGCCGTTCATCGCCATCAAGCCGGCCTCGCCCTGCACCAAAATGTCGTAGCCCGGGCGGGCGGCCTCCTCGGTGTCGGTGGCATAGCCGGTCACGCTGCAGTAGATCAGGTCCTGCTTCAAGGCCTTCAGCGCCTCGTAGCCCAGGCCCAGCTTGTCGGCGCCGCCATGCTTGAAGTTGTGGATCACCACATCGAACTGCGGCAGCAGCTCCAGGATCAGCGCCAGGCCTTCGGGCTTTTGCAGATCGACGGTGATGGACCGCTTGTTGCGGTTCATGCTGTTGTAGTAGGTAGTCTCGGTCTTGCCAATGCGCAGGCCCCAGTCGCGGGTGTCGTCACCCCGCTTGGGGTGCTCGACCTTGATCACCTCGGCCCCCAGGTCGCCCAACACCTGGCCGCACAGCGGGCCGGCAAAAACACGGGACAGGTCCAGGACCTTGACACCCGCCAGCGGCAGGGCCGCGGCGTTCTCTTGCTCACGCATACTTGTCTCCTCGGATCACCGGGGCGGCCGCAAAACGGGCCCACCCGGCGTCACTTTTTTCGATCCATCTCAGCGGCGCAGCGCCAGGTAGTTGGCGGGGCGCTTTTCCAAAAACGCGGCAATGCCCTCGGCCGATTCCGGTGTGGCCTGTGCCTGCACCATCAGCTCGGCCTCCATGTCCAGCTGCGCTTCCAGGCTGTTGTCATAGGCGGCGCGGCACAGCGACTTGATGCTGGCCATCGCCTGCAAGGGGCCATCGGCCAGTTGCGCGGCCAGCGCGATGGCCTGGGCCAGCGCATCGCCCGGCTCGGCCAGGCGGTTGACCAGGCCCAGCTGCTGCATGCGCTCGCCGCTGACCCGGTCGCCACTCAGGCACAGCTCGGTCAGCAGCTGGCGCGACAGGTGCTCGGCTAAAAAGGCCGTGGCGCCACCATCGGGCGACAGCCCCACCTTCACATAGGCGACCGAGAACGCCGCATTGCGCGCAGCCACCAACATATCGCAGGCCAGCGCCAGCGACAGGCCGGCACCG
>NZ_APCR01000309.1:0-39651 GCF_000410635.1 Comamonas sp. B-9 | reverse complement strand
CCGCGCGCCTGGCAGCACTGCGCAGCCAGGGCATCAAGCTGCGCGATGCCCGCAGCTTTGGCCTGCCCGGCTATGTGCGCCTGGGCGTGATGGCGCCTGTGGCGCAGGCGGCGCTGGCGCGGGCCTGGCTGTCGCTGGCAGATGCATAGCGAGGACATGCGGCAACCGCTACCATTTGGCATGGACTTACAAACTTTGCAACTGCGCACCGTCTTGGTGGAGCGCTATGTGACGCCGCTGCGCGAGGGCGGCTCGATGCCGGCCGTCGTCGAGGCGGACGATCTGGGCCTGTATGTGCTCAAGTTCCGGGGGGCTGGCCAGGGCGTGCGCGCGCTGATGGGCGAGCTCATCTGTGGCGGCATCGCCCGCGCGCTGGGCCTGCCGCTGCCCGAGCTGGTGCTGGCCCTGCTGCACGCCAAGCTCGCGCAGACCGAGCCCGACCCCGAGATCCAGGACCTGATCCGGGCCAGTGATGGCCTCAATGTCGGCCTGGACTACCTGCCCGGCTCGGTCAATTTTGACCCGGCCGTCGATGCGGTGAGCGACGACTTCGCCTCGCGCCTGGTCTGGTTCGATGCGCTGGTCAGCAATGTGGACCGCACGGCCCGCAACACCAATATGCTGATGTGGCAGCGCAAGCCCTGGCTGATTGACCATGGCGCGACCCTGACCTTCCACCATGCCTGGGATGGCACGGTGGCCGACCCGGCCAAGCCCTTTGCCCCCATTGCCGACCATGTGCTGCTGGCCCAGGCCAGCCAGCTGGCCGAGGTGGACGAGGCCCTGGCCGCACAGCTGACCGAGCCGGTGTTGAGCGCGATTCTGGCCACGGTGCCCGATTGCTTTTTGGCCAAGGCGGCCGAGGACCGCAACAGCCCGCTGCTGGCCGATCCGCAGGCGCACCGCGCCGCCTATGTGAATTATTTTCTGGCCCGCCTGCAAGCGCGTGGCCGCTGGTTGCAAGGAGCCATCGATGCACGCGCATGATGTGTATGACTACGCTATCGTGCGCGTGGTGCCCCGGGTCGAGCGTGAGGAGTTCATCAACGCCGGCGTGATTGTGTCCTGCCAGCGCAGCGGCTATCTGCAGGCCGCGATCGCGCTCGATGAGGGGCGGCTGCTGGCGCTGGATCCCGAAGTCGATCTGCAAGCCGTCTACCGCCACCTGGGCAGCATTGTCGCGATCTGCGCTGGCGTGCCCGAGGCGGGGCCCATCGGCCAGCTGCCGTACCGCGCGCGTTTCCACTGGCTGACGGCCAAGCGCAGCAGCATGATCCAGACCTCGCCGGTGCACACGGGCCTGTGCACCGATGCGGGCTCGGCGCTCGAGCGCATCATGGCGCGCATGGTGCTGCCGCTGGGCAGCGTGCAGCGATGAGCGCGCGCTGCATCATGGTGCTGGGCACCAGCAGTGGTGCCGGCAAAAGCTGGGTGGCCACGGCGCTGTGCGCCTGGTACCGGGCCCAGGGCTACAAGGTGGCGCCCTTCAAGGCGCAGAACATGAGCAACAACGCCCGTGTGGTGGCCACGCCGGATGGCCAGTGGGGCGAGATCGGCACCGCCCAGTACCTGCAGGCGCTCGCCGCAGGCGCCGTGCCCGATGTGCGCATGAACCCGTTGTTGCTGAAGCCCGAGGCCGATACGCGCAGCCAGGTGGTGCTGTTTGGCCAGGTGGACGAGGCGCTGTCCAAAATGCCCTGGCGCGGCCGCAGCCTCCAGGTTTGGCCGCAGATCGCGCAGGCGCTCGATGCGCTGCGCGCCGAGAACGACGTGGTGGTGATCGAGGGGGCAGGGTCGCCCGCCGAGATCAACCTGCACAGCAGCGATGTGGTCAATATGCGCGTGGCGCGCCACTGCGATGCCCACTGCCTGCTGGTGGCCGATATCGACCGGGGCGGGGCCTTTGCCCACCTCTACGGCACCTGGGCGCTGCTGCCGCCCGAGGAGCAAGGCCTGATCAAAGGCTTTGTGCTCAACAAGTTCCGGGGTGACGCAGCCTTGCTGGCGCCGGCGCCGCAGATGCTGCAAGACAAGACTGGCGTGCCGACGGTGGCCTGCATTCCGATGCAGTTCCAGCACGGCCTGCCCGAGGAAGACGGCGTGTTTGATGACCGGGGCAGCGGTGGTGCCGGGCAGCCGGTGCACACCTGCATCGCCATCGTCGCCTACCCGCGCATCAGCAACTTGGACGAGTTCCAGCCGCTGCTGCAGCTGCCTGGCGTGCGCGTGGTCTGGGCCCGCACACCCGCGCAGCTGAGCGATGCGGACTGGGTGATTCTGCCGGGCAGCAAGGCCACGGCTGCTGATCTTGCCTGGATGCGCCAGCAGGGGCTGGATGCGGCCGTCGTCCGCCATGCCCAGGCCGGTAAACGGGTGCTGGGTATTTGCGGCGGCCTGCAGATGCTGGGCGAGGCGCTGGTCGATCTGCATGGGGTGGACGGCAATGCCGCCGGCTTAGGGCTGCTGCCCTTGGTGACCTTGTTTGCACAGCAAAAGAATGTGCAACCCACGCGCCTGGAGCTGCCCGCTGTGCAGGCGCCCTGGCAGGGCCTGAGCGGCCTGGTGGTGACGGGTTATGAAATCCACCATGGCCAGACCCAGCTGCGCCCTGACATGCAGGCCGGTGCCGCCCAGCCCGCGCAAGAGCTGCTGCCGGGCCTGCTGTGGCAGGGCGGGGCGCCGCAGGTGCTGGGCACCTATGTGCATGGCCTGTTCGAGAATGCCGCTGTCATCCATGCGCTGTTTGGCCACGACGCGCCCAGCCTGGACCAGGTGTTTGCGCGCATGGCCCAAGGGGTGGGCGAGTGGTTTGGGGACCGCCTGCCCTGAAGCCCTGAGTAGGCGGGGCCTTTGCCTGTAGGCCAAATATTGCAAGCACTGGCGGATTGGGCCGATAGGGGCGCGCTTGCAGCGCAGGCATGCTGTTTGTGTTGCTTCCCATCACCGATAAGGATGATCGCTATGAAAAACATGTTCCGCCAGTCTTTGCAAATGGCCGCGATGGCCCTCGCGCTGGGTACCGCCGGCTATGCCAGCGCCCAATCGGCACCGCCCCCTCCACCACCGCCTGCCAAGCACATGAAGCCCATGCCGCATGGCCCGCACGGTGCCCACCACAAGCGTGGTGAAATGCGTGGCGATGCCCGTGCCAATGCCGATGTGGCCGAAGGCAGCTCCAACGCCCGTGAAGCAGCTGCTGCGCGCCAGGCCGCTCGCCAGGGCCAGCTGACCGATCCGGGTTCGAGCTTCCGTGAAAACGCCACCGCACGCTGCGCCGTCTTCAAGACCGACGAAGACCGCCGTGCCTGCGTAGGCCGCGTGGCCCAGGGCCAGGACAGCGGCTCGGTGCAAGGCGGCGGTATCTTGCGCGAGTACACCTATACGGTGCCTGCCAAGTAATCCAACAGACCCAGGCCACCCGGCCAAGGCCGGTGCCATCCGCGATACACGCTCTGCCCAGCTTTTGCTGCGCAGAGCGTTTTTACCTGGATTGCGCGCTGGGTGCTGCAAACCTGTGCGGGCAGCGCGATACTGGCGGCTTGGCGTATCGCCGTGCCCCGTTCTCTAGCTTGACCATGTCCGAATCTTCGTTTTCTCCGCTCGTTCCCCATATCGCATCCATCGAGGACGCTGCCTTTCGCCAGCAAGTGCAGCAGCTGCTGGACAACAAGACCAAGCCGCTGGGCTCGCTGGGCCTGCTCGAAGCGCTGGCTTTGCGCATCGCCTGCATCCTGGGCAGCACCCAGCCGCGCTTGGCCGATCCCCAGATGGTGGTGTTTGCGGCCGACCATGGCCTGGTGGCGCAGGGTGTGTCGGCCTACCCGGCCGATGTGACCTGGCAGATGGTGGGCAATTTTCTGGCCGGCGGGGCGGCGGTGAGTGTGCTGTCACGCCAGCATGGCGTGGCGCTGAATGTGGTCGATTGCGGCGTGGCCCGCGATTTTGCACCCCAGACCGATGCGCTGCCCGCAGGCGCGCCCCGCCTGTGGCTGCGCAAGGTGGCTCCCAGCACGCAAGACAGCAGCCTGGGCCCGGCGATGGACATGGCGCAGTGCGAAGCGGCCATTGCCAATGGCCGCGCTTTGCTACAGGCCTTGCCCGGCAATGCCTTGCTGCTGGGCGAGATGGGCATTGGCAATACCTCCAGCGCATCGCTGCTGTTGGCGCGGCTGTGCAACCTGGACGTGGAAACCGTCACTGGCGCAGGTACCGGGTTGAGCGGCGAGGGCGTGGCGCGTAAGGCCGCCGTGCTGCGCCGGGTGCTGGCGCGCCATGCCGATGTGCAAGAGCCGCTGGCCGTGCTGGCCGCGATGGGCGGGCTGGAAGTGGCGACCATGGTGGGGGCAGTGCTGCAGGCCGCGCTGGAGCGCCGCGTGATCGTGGTCGATGGCTTTATCACCAGCGCGGCGGTGCTGGTGGCCTCGCGCCTGCAGCCGGCGGTGCTGGAGCGCTGCGTCTATGCCCATCGCTCGGGCGAGCCCGGCCATAGCCACTTGCTGGCGGCCTTGCAGGCACAGCCTTTGCTCGACTGGCAACTGCGCCTGGGCGAAGGTTCCGGTGCAGCGCTGGCCTGGCCGCTGCTGGAGTCGGCCTGCGCAATGCTGCGCGACATGGCCAGCTTTGCATCGGCGGGGGGCAGCACCCAGAGCAACGCCTGATGCCTGCCGCTGCGATCAGCGCAGCGCGCCTTGCGGTGGCGGCGTCTTGGGCGAGAAATCGCAGTAGCCGCTGACCAGGCATTCCCAGCAGCGCGGCTTGCGCGCCTGGCAGACATAGCGGCCCAGCAGGATAAGCCAGTGGTGCGAATCGACGGCGTAGTCATCGGGTACGCGCTGCATCAGCTGCTTTTCCACTTCCAGCGGGTTCTTGCCGGGCGCCAGACCGGTGCGGTTGCTGACGCGGAAGATATGGGTGTCCACCGCCATGGTGGGCTGGCCAAAGGCCACATTGAGCACCACATTGGCGGTCTTGCGGCCCACGCCGGGCAGGGCTTCGAGCGCCTCGCGCGTATCGGGCACCTGGCCGCCATGGCGTTCCACCAGAATGCGGCAGGTCTCCATCAGGTGCTTGGCCTTGCTGCGGTACAGGCCGATGGTCTTGATATAGCCCTCTAGGCCTTCCAACCCCAGCGCCAGCATGGCCTGGGGCGTGTTGGCAACCGGAAAGAGCTTGCGGGTGGCCTTGTTGACCCCCACATCGGTCGCCTGGGCCGACAGCAGCACGGCGGCGAGCAGCTCGAACACGGAGGTGTATTCCAGCTCGGTCTGGGGCGAAGGATTGGCCGCCTTCAAGGTGGCGAAGAAGGGTTGGATATCAGCGGTTTTCATCGTGTTGTTGTGCAGGCTCGGCTGCCATTATCTGGCAAGGCCTGAGCCTGGGTCCCTGCATCAGGGCAGCAGCGGCGCCTGCGGCACGCCCTGGCGGATGGCGGCCGAGAAATCCTCACCCGGGCGCACGGCCTTGGCGCGGGCGTTGATGTGCGCGGCCTCATGGATGGCCTCAAAGTCATGCGGCCGGGCGAGGGCGCCCAGGCTGTCCACATACTGGGGCAGGTAGCCGCTGGCCAGCAGGCGCCAGTCCATCGGCAGGCCCGGCACAATGCGCCGCACCATCTCGAACACGATGGTGGTGCAGTTGGCAAACAGCGTGTGGTAGAACTGCGGCGTCTCGACCAGCGCATTGGCCTTGTCCACATAGGCGATGAACAGCGAGCGCATCGCAGCGCGCGGCATGGCCACGCTGTAGAGGTAGACCTCTTCCCCGCGCATATTGCTGCGTACGCGCAGGATGTCGCGCTCATCGGCGGCGACCAGGCTTTGCTCGAACTGCTTGAAGAAGCCACCTACGGCCGAGAACTGCTCGCCGCGCTCCTTGCGGATCTCCACCGAGAAGGTCAGGTAGCGACGCGGGCCCTTGCCGTCGTCAAAGCCAAAGGACACCAGGGTGTGGGCAATGGCCGGGCCCATCCAGTACGAGGTGCTCATGTCCACCGAGACCAGCTGGCGCAGGTCGTAGTTGCGGTCTTCCCAGCGCGCGGTCGCCTTGCTCGCGGTCTGCCAGTCAAAATTGCGCACATTGTGCAGTTGCACCAGGTCGCCCTGGACCGTGCCTGACAGCTGCTGGGCCACATCGGGCGCCCATTTGCGTGTGTTGGACGGCTGGATGCTGGCCCACCAGGCCAGGATGGCTGCCAACAGCAGCCCATAGATCAGCAGGCCCCGGGGCGCACGCTGCTGCCACAGCAGGTAGATGCAATACAGGCCCACCCCCACCCAGACCCCCAGCAGCAGCCCCCGGGCCGAGCCCGACTTGACCGACTCCGCCAGCTGAAACCACAGCGCCCCGCAGGCCCAGACCACGCCCGCAAGCATGAGCAGCGAGGCCAGCAATTTGACCAAAACAATGAAGAAAGCGGCGATGCGCATGGTGACAAAATCCTTTGGACCGCAAGCATAGTCGATAGGAGGGGCCAATGGCGGGCTCAGGGATGCCAGAGCGACGCAAGGGGCCGGTAAAAAGTAGCAAAATGCCAGGGCGGCCGGTCGCTCGACCTGGCTGCGCTTTTTTGATTTGAGAGAACACTCCATGACACTGCGCTTTGCCTCCCGCCTCGACAATGTCGAGACGTCCGCCATCCGTGAACTGTTCAAGCTGCTGGGCAAGCCCGGCATCATCAGTTTTGCCGGGGGCTTTCCGGATGCAGCCATGTTCGATGTGGAAGGGGTGCGCGAGGCCGCCAATGCGGCGCTGACCGAGGAGCCGGGCGCTGCGCTGCAGTACGGCGCGACGGAGGGCTACCAGCCGTTTCGCGAGCAGATCGTGGGCCTGATGGCGGCCAAGGGCGTGCAGTCGCTGACGCCAGAGCAGCTGATCGTCACCACCGGCAGCCAGCAGGCGCTGGACCTGCTGGGCAAGACGATGATCTCGCCCGGCGACAAGGTGATCGTCGAGGGCCCGACCTTTTTGGCGACGATCCAGTGCTTCCGCCTCTATGGCGCCGAAGTCATCAGCGCCCCCACCGATGAGAACGGCGTTATCCCCGAAGCGCTGGAGCAGCTGATTGCCGAGCACCAGCCCAAGCTGGTCTACCTGATCCCCACCTTTGGCAACCCCAGCGGCGCGCTGCTGAGCCTGGAGCGCCGCCGCCAGATTCTGGAGATGGCCGTGCGCCACCAGACCCTGGTGGTCGAGGACGATCCCTATGGCGACCTGTACTTTGATGCGCCACCGCCGCCCAGCATGCTGGCGCTGTCGGACAGCGTGCCCGGCAGCCGCGACTACCTGGCCCACTGCGGCAGCATGAGCAAGGTGCTCAGCCCCGGCCTGCGCCTGGGCTGGCTGATTGCCCCGGCCGAGCTGCTGGGCAAGTGCGTCATGTGCAAGCAGTTCAGCGATGCGCACACCAGCACCTTCAGCCAGGCCACTGCGGCTCAGTACCTGAAGGCCGGCCGCATGCCCGCCACCCTGGACCGCGTGCGCACCACCTACGCGGCGCGCAGCAAGGCCATGGGCGAGGGCCTGCGCAGCCAGCTGGGCGATGCGGTGCGCTTTGTGCAGCCGCTGGGCGGCATGTTCATCTGGGTGCAGCTGACGGGCGCCCGTGGCCAGGAGAAGGACGGCAATGCGCTGGCCAAGCGTGCCATCGAGCAGGGCGTGGCCTTTGTGCCCGGCACGCCGTTCTTTGCGCAGAACCCCGATACCTCGACCCTGCGCCTGTCCTTTGCCACCGCTGATATTGCCCGCATCGAAGAGGGCATTGCCCGTCTGGCCAAGGCGCTGTAAGCGTTTTTGACATCCCCCACGCCGGCATGTGCGCTGTCACATGCCGGCGTTATTCTTTGCCTCGCCCGCCCCCTTTTTAGCCAGGAGCCGCCATGTCCACCCTCGAACCCCTGCAGCAGCGCCTTGAAGCCTTGGAGATCAAGGCGGCCTATGCCGATCACCTGCTCGAAGAGCTCAACCTGACGATCTACAAGCAACAGCAGCAGATCGACCGCCTGCTGCACCTGGTCAAGGACCTGCAGCAGCGCATGCCCGAGACTGGATCTGTTGCGCCAGGTGCACGCGACGAGCTGCCGCCGCACTACTGAGCACACAATTTGCTGCAAATCAGCCCAGAAACGGGGCAGAAAAGGTATTAGGGTTTGCACCTATTTGGTGCGAGAATGTTGGCTTGAATTTTGCAGTGTTCATCGCAGGCGCGGCAGCCCGCACAAGGCGTGTGCTGCCGCGCAGTTTGTCCACCCTCTCTGCCCTAACACCATGTCCATCGACGTCAGCAACATCACCCACAGCATCCAGCTGGCTGTGGCTCCCGTTTTCTTTCTCACCGGGGTGGCGGGGATGATCGGCGCCGTCGCCGGCCGGCTGGCGCGCATCATCGACCGGGGCCGTGTGCTGGAAGACCGCATGATGGCGTCCAAGGACGAGGACTATGTGCAGCGCTCCTTGCTGGAGCTGAACTTTCTGCGCCGGCGCGGGCGCCTGGCCAACCTCTGCATTGGTTTGCTGACCTTGTGCGGCGCCTTGATTGCGCTGACCATCATCCTGCTTTTCGTCGGCCAGACCACCAAGACCGAGATCGACGCCAACAGCTGGTCGCTGGCCGCCATGTTCAGCTTTGGCCTGGGCGTGGTCAGCTTTGTCTCGGCGCTGTGCTGCTTCATGGTCGAGACCATGATGGCCACGCAGCTGCTGAACTTCCACCCGCTGCGCCAGCCGGCCACGATTCCCTGCATGGCCGCGTCCACGGCGGCTGGTGCGGCGGCCAGTGCGGCCCCGCGCAAAGCGGCCACCGAGCCCAGCCGCCAGGATGCCTTCATGCCCCAGGTCTGAGGCTGTGTCCCAGGTTCAGGGCTGGGCCTGCGGATAGCGCGCCTGGCATAGCGCCAGCCAGGCGCTGGCCGCCTTGGACAGATCCCGAGGCCGCCAGGTGAGGCCAAAGTCATGGCTCAGCGCGGGCTCGACCACGGGCAGGCAGCGCACCTGGGCCGGGTCAAAGCGGCTGGCCACATGGTCGAACATGATGGCAATGCCCGCATCGGCGGCGACCAGGTCGCCAATCAAATCCCAGTAGCGGCTTTGCAGCGCAATCTGCGGCGAAAAGCCGGCCTGCGCACAGCAGCCCTGCACGCCCTCATACAGCGCAAAGTCGCTCTCGTACATCACAAAGGGCAGTGCCGCCAGGTCGCTCCAACGCACCTGGCTCAAGCCCTGGGGCGCGCGCGCATGGGCAAAAACGGCCACGGTATGGTGGGTCTGAATGCGCAGGCTGGCCAAGGGGCTGCCTGCACGCAGCAGGCCCATGGCCAGGTCAATCTCGCCATCCGTCACCGCTTGCTCCAGCGCCCGCGCGCCGCGCTCATGCAGCTGCAGCTGCACGCCCGGGTAGCGCTGGCGGTACTGCGCAAAGATGGGCGCCATGTAGTGGCCCGTGGTGGGGGACACGCCCACGCTGAGCGTGCCGCGCGCAATGCCATCGACCTCGGCCACTTCCTGGCGCAGGCGGCTGGCGTCCTGCAGCAGCGCCTGGCCCCGCTCAAACACCACGCGCCCGGCATCGGTCAGCCGCACATGGCGGCCTTCGCGCAGCAGCAAGGGCCCGCCCAGCTCGTCTTCGAGGCTCTTGACCATCTTGCTGATGGTCGGCTGGGTGACATACAGCGCCTCTGCCGCACGGGTGAAGCTGTTGCGCTGGACCACCTCGACAAAATAACGCAGCGCGCGCAGATCCATGGTGGATTCCTATTTGGAATTGAATTTATAAGAATAAGTCATTTTACGAATAGATCCGCCATTTTTACAATCCGTTTGTGCAGTGCAGCATGGTGAGGCAAGGGGCCGCACCGCGGCCACTGCCAGCTGGCCTCTGGGCCAGACCGAGGATTCCATGACAAGCGACAAGAGGGCGGCGGGCGAGGGCAGACCCGCGCGCATGCAGCTGCCCAAGCCTGCCCGCCAGGCGGCGCGCACCGCCTGGCAAGTGGCACTGCTGTGCGCCATCTGGCTGGCAGCCGAGGCTCTGCGCAGCCATATGGGCTGGCGCATACCGGCCGGCCTGATCGGCTTTGCCGCCTTGGCGCTGGGGCTGTTCAGCCGGGCCGTGCCCGGCCGCTGGCTGGCGCAGGGCACGCACTGGCTGCTGTCGGACATGCTGCTGTTCTTCATTCCCGCGATGCTGGTGGTCGTCAACTATGGCGAACTGGTGCGCAGCCAGGGCCTGCGCATTGTGCTGGTGATTGTGCTGAGCACGGCCTGCGTGATGGTGGCCACCGCGTTGGCGGTCGATGCGGTCTACCGGCTGGGGCTGCGCCTGGCCCAGCGCAAGCGCAGCCAGCAGCGCGGCGCCAAGGCAGCAGCGGAGGTGGCGTGATGACTGCGGCGCCTGTCCCCCCTACCTCGTGGTTGCCGCTGTGGCCGCTGAGCCATGGCAGCGCAGCGCTGCTGTCGCTGCTGCTGACCCTGCTGTGCTATTACCTCAACAAGCGGCTGTACCGGCGCTATCCGCATACGGTGCTGATGCCCATCATCGGCACGCCTGTGGTGCTGGTCGCCGCACTGCTGCTGCTGGGTATTGGCTACGAGGACTACCGCACCCATACCCACTGGCTGGTGTGGCTGCTGGGGCCGACGACGGTTGCCTTTGCGCTGCCGCTGTATGACTACCGCCAGATGGTGCGCAAGCACTGGATGTCCATCGTTGCCGGCGTGCTGGTGGCCAGCACGGTGTCCATCCTGACGTCGGTCTGGCTGGCGCGCTGGCTGGGCCTGTCGCCCTTGCTACAAAAAGGGCTAGCGATGCGTTCGGTGACCACGCCCTTTGCGGTGGAGGCCGAGCGTGCCATCGGTGGCCCGCTGGACCTGGCGGCCTTGTTTGTGCTGCTCACCGGGGTGACCGGCATGCTGATCGGTGGCCTGGTACTGCGCCTGCTGCCCCGGCTGCGCAGCCGGGTGGCGGCGGGGGCCATGCTGGGCGGATCGGCCCATGGCTCGGGCGTGGCCAAGGCGCAGATGGCCGGCCCCCAGCAAGGCGTGGCCGCCTCGCTGGTGATGATGATTGCCGGCGCGCTCAATGTGCTGGCGGCACCCTGGATTGGCGCCTGGGTGTTTGGCTAGAGCGCAAACAGGTCCTTGCCGCCCGCCTGGGGTGTGATGGCCTTGAAGCGCCAGACCAGGATGAGGGCCAGCACCGCCAGCTGCAGCAGCATGCCCACCCAGGCGAGCCAGCCCAGCGCCGGCGCATGCTGGAAGTTGGACGACAGGCGCGGGTCAAAGGCGCCAAACAGTGGCTCCAACAGCGGCGCCAGCCCCAGCGACCAGAACATCGCCGGCAAGAGGGCGCTGAGCACAAAGACCACCAGCAAGGTCATGCCCAGCGGCGAGCGGCTGCTTTTGCGCAGCGAGAACACCAGGTAGATGCCGCAGTCGCGCAGCACATGCAGCAGCACCATGAAGGCCAGCGGGCCCAGCTGGGCGCGGTTGGACAGCGGGTCGGCATTCCACAACAGGTAGGCCGGCAGCAGCACCGCAAAGGCCATGCACCAGCTGATCGGCCACAGCGGCATGTTCTGCCAAAAGCGCCGCCACTGGCCGTGCTGCGCGCTATAGATCAGGGCGCGCCAGCGCTGCGCCACCTGGCTCTCCAGCGCAGCGGCGTAGTAGGTCACCAGCGCCAGCAGCAGCATGCCGGTGAGCGCCCGGCCGGTGCCGCTGGGCACCAGGCCCACGAGCAGCAGGCAGCCTGCCGCATTGCCCAGCGCCCAGGCCCAGGGCGTGGTGGGCACCGACAGCTGCATCGACATCGCCCGCCACAGCGCCAGCAGGCCCAGCAGCAGGCTGGCGGCGGCAAAAATCAGCAGCAGCGCGCCCGAGCCCAGGTGCAGGCCCCACCAGGCGCCGCCACCATCACCGCCCAGCAGACTATCGAGCCCCACCACCAGGCTGCTGACGAGTTGCAGCAGCAGGAACACCAGCACCACCAGCACCCAGACGTTGCGGCTGGGGGCCGGCTTGTTGGGGGCCATGCTGTAGAGGCGGCTGGCCATCATCGCGCAGTGCAGCGCGCAGGCGCCCACGATGGTGAGGACGAGCACCAGCACGGTCTCGGCCAGCTCGCCCAGCCAGAAGCCGCAGAGCAGGGCCGCTGCGCTGCACAGCAGCGCGCCATACCAGGCGTAGCTGGGGCCGCCCAGCAGCTTGCCCCAGGCCATGCGCCAGGGCCCCATGGCGCTCATGCGCTGCTGGTCCCAGGTGCGTTCGTTCAGCTCGTCATTGATGCTGGACAGTGCGGTGAAGGTGCCCACGCAGGCGGCCAGCAGGCCCACCAGCGTCATCGCGCCCTTGTGCAAATAAACCAGCGGCTGCTTGCCCTCGATGACAAACACGCAGATCGCCAGCATCAGCAAGATGGCAGGCATCAGCACCAGGCGCGCAGGGCTCAGCTCCAGGCTGAGCTGGCGGCGAAATTCCGGATTCATGGCCACTCCTTGGCAAACAGCGCTTGGGGATCAACGGGCGCCTCCAGGCTTTGCTGGTAGCGCTCCTGCAGGCTGGTGCGCGCCTCCTGGTAGCCCAGCACCTGCGCGCCATGGGCCACGAGCTGCTGCAGCAGCTGCACGCGGGCCGCGCTGTCCTGCGCGGGCATGCCAATCCACAAAATGTGGCTGGCGCTGCCCTCTCGACCCGCACGCATATCCACCAGGCGGTAGCCGGCCAGCGTCAGCTCGGGCTGGGCCAGCGGCGCTGCCAGCTCCAGCTGCATCACCAGCTCGGAGGGCAGGGCGCCGCTGCCGCCCGCACCGGCGACCGCATTCAAGGGCCCGTGGCTGGTGATGCGGCCTTCGCGGATTGACAGGATATGGCTGCAGTACTCGTCGAGCTCGCTCAGGATGTGGCTGGAGACGACCAGGGTCATGCCCTGGGCCTGCAGCTGGCGGAACAGGCTCGAGAGGCTGCTGCGCGCTTCCGGATCCAGCCCGCTGGCCGGCTCATCGAGCAGCAGCACCTGGGGCTCATGGATGATGGCCTGGCCAATGGCCACGCGCTGGCGCT
Organism: Comamonas sp. B-9; assembly: GCF_000410635.1. NCBI lineage: Bacteria > Pseudomonadati > Pseudomonadota > Betaproteobacteria > Burkholderiales > Comamonadaceae > Comamonas > Comamonas sp. B-9. Next base: position 26,601 of record NZ_APCR01000309.1, on the reverse strand, counting down.
GGCCGCGCGAGAGATTGCGCGTGGCATGGCCCAGCTTGGCCGTCAGCGCCAATTGCTCGGCCACCGCATGCACGCGCAAGGTGGCTGCCTTGCGGCTCAGGCCCTGGCTTTCGGCGGCGTACTGCAGGCACTGGGCCACGCTCAGGGTCTCGTAGAGCCCGAAGAAATCCGACAGATAGCCCATGCACTGGTGGGCGCGGCGGGGCGCTTGCTGCACATCGATGCCCGCCACCCGGGTGCTGCCGCTGAGCGGCGCTTCCAGCCCGGTAATGCAGCGCAGCAAGGTGGATTTGCCCGCGCCATTGGGCCCCACCAAGGCGGTGACGGTGCCCGCCTCGATCTGCAGGCTGACGCCATGCAGCGCGCGGTGGCCGGGGTAGTCGACGATGAGATCCTGCACCTCAATCATGCTGTGCTCTTTCTAATGAAAACCATGGAGTCCTCCCTCTGCGGCAGCGCCCAGGCTGGTGGTCTGGCGCTGCAGCTGCTCGCATCATAGGCGCACAGGCCTGCGCTGTGCTGACAATCCATGCCGCTCATGCGGCGGGCGTGAGCACGCGGCTGGCCGCGCGCATGACGCAGTCCGTCAACCGGGCCAGGCTGGTCTGCGCACTGCGCGGCAGCGCCCAGTACAGCGGCACATCCAGCGAGGTGCCGGGCACCAGCGGCACCAGGCTGCCGCGCGCGAGCTGCTCGGCAATCAGCACCGTGGGGTGCATGCCCCAGCCCATGCCGATCTCGCAGGCCCGCACATAGCCCTGGTTGGATGGCAGAAAATGCCGGGGCCCGCCGCCCCGGGAGGCCAGGCCCTGGGCTTGCAGCCACTGGTCCTGCAGCCGGTCCTTGCGGTCAAAGGTCATGATGGGCGCCTGGGCCAAGGTCTGGGTGCTCACCCCGTCTGCAAAGTAGCGCGCCATAAAGCCGGGGCTGGCCGCTGCCACATAGCGCATCGTGCCCAGCGGCCAGCTGTTGCAGCCGGGGATCTGACCACTGGTGCCGGTCACCGCGCCCAGCACGGCCCCCTCGCGCAGCGCCTGGGCGGTGTGGTCCTGGTCGTCGATCCGCAGGTCCAGCAGCTCGTTGCCGCTGGCGGTGAACTCGGCCATCGCATCCATGAACCAGGTCGAGAGCGAGTCGGCATTGACGGCCAGCTTGATCGTCGGCGCGACCGGCGCGTCGGGCAGCAGGTCGGGGTTGCTGCGGCGCAGGGCGTTTTCCAGCAAGGCCACCTGCTCCAGGTGCAGGCACAGGCGCAGGCCGGCCTCGGTGCCGGTGCAGGGGTTGCCGCGCTGCACCAGCACCTGGCCGCTGCGCTCTTCGAGCTGCTTGATGCGCTGCGACACCGCCGACGGGGTGACATGGAGTTTCTTGGCGGCGCGCTCGAAGCTGCCCTCGCGCACCACGGCCGCCAGCGCGGCCAGTCCCAGGTAATCCAGCATTTAGTTTTACTTCATTTGACTAAGATTGTTTAATTTTACTTATTTGTTGGTGCGCCGCACAATAGCCGCCATGTGGACAACAAGCATGACTTCTACCTGGCTGGCCGGTTTCACGGTCTGCCTTTCCTTGATCGTCTCGATCGGTGCGCAAAACCTGTATGTACTGCGCCAGGCCGTGAGTGGCGAGCATGTGCGCGCCTGCGTCGCCTGGTGCGTGTTCAGCGACGCGCTGCTGATCGGCATCGGCGTGGCCGGCATGGCCCAGGTTCTGGGGGATTCGCCCACCCTGGCCTACTACCTGACCTTGGGCGGTGCACTGTTTTTGCTGGCCTACGGCCTGATGGCGCTGTGGCGCGCCGCGATGCCCGCTGGCGCAACACCCGCTGCCGACGCGGACGGTTCGCCCGCCACGGCGGCCCGGCGCGGACTGTGGCGCGTGCTGGGCGCGCTGGTCGTCATCACCTTGTTCAACCCCCATGTCTATCTGGACACCGTGGTGCTGGTGGGCTCGATCGGTGCACGCCAGGACGGCAGCCTCAAATGGATCTTTGTGCTGGGTGCGGCCAGTGCCAGCCTGGCCTGGTTTGTGATGCTTGCCAGCGCCGGCCGGCGCCTGCAAACGCTGTTTGCCAAGCCCCAGGCCTGGCGCGTGATGGACGGCTTTACCGGTGTGATGATGCTGGCGCTGGCCTGGTGGGTGTACAGCGGGCTCGGCAGCATCGCAGCGGCCTGAGCCAGGCGATAGCTGGCGGCGCCCAAGGTCTTGCACAGGGCGCTGGGCCCAGCGCTTGCTCTACAATATTTGTAGCTGCGCGCTACGCATAACGAATAACCAAAGCCGAGCCATACCGCTGCAAGCCGTGCTGCCAAGCACTTGAATTTGCAGCGTTTCCCCTCATGTACCCAGGGTAGGCAAGCAGGCAACCGGCCTGTGGCCCCGGCCTTTTATTTGGAAATTTCGTAGTGAACCCCTCTTTTCGCACCTCTGCATCCGTTCTTGCTTTGACCATTGCCGGTCTGGTTCTGCCAGGCCTGGCCCACGCCAAGCGCATGGGTGGCGGTGTCAAGCGCCCCGCAGCCACGCAAAAGGCTGCCCCAGCACCGGCAGCCAAGCCTGCGACGCCAGCCGCCGCTGCACCTGCGGCCGCTCCAGCAGCTGCTGCTGCCCCTGCTGCAGCGGCCCCTGCCGCAGGCGGCTCCGGCATGATGGGCACCATGGGCGCAGCCGCCGTGGGCGCCGTCGCTGGCACGATGGCCGGCAGTGCGATGGCAGGCGCCATGGGCGGTGACAAGGGCAAGGAAGAAGCCGCAGCCAAGGAAGCCGAAGCCAAGAAGGCAGAAGCCGAAGCCGCTGCGCTGCAAAAGCAGGCCGATGACGCCAAGGCCAAGGCCGACGCAGCCCGCTCTGCCGTCAAGTAATACGCGTCTTAACAACCTGAACCTACCCGCAGCTGCTGGCAGCCTGCGGGTTTTTTCATTTTCGCGGCGGGTGCCCCACGGCCTGCCCGCTCGCCTGCAGGCTGGCGCGCAGAGGGCGCAGCAACTCGCCCAGGCCGTTGTGGTCGATCTCGTGCATCAGTGCCAGCAGCCGGCCCAGATCGCCTTTGGGAAAGCCTTCACGCGCAAACCAGTTGAGGTAATTGCCTGGCAGGTCCGCAATGGCGCGGCCCTGGTACTTGCCAAAAGGCATGGGGGTGCTGAGCAGGCGCAGCAGTTGCTCGGGGTCAAACGGGCTAGACATGGCCCGGAGCATAGCGCGGCCGGCGCCCGGCGGCTGTCCGGACTGTCGCTTTTGGCCATAAAGATCAATTTCTTTATAACCAAATCTCTTTATATTCTTTGATCGATATGCCAATCAAGGCTAGACTTGCACCATCTTGGTTCAGTCCCATCAAGAAAAAATCCATGTGTTGCCCGGGCTGGTCTTTCTCATCTGTTCAAAACACCATGTTCAAAAAAACGCTTTCCGTTCTTGCCATCGCGGCCCTGGCCGTGTCTGCCCACGCTGCCGATGTGGTGCTGAAAGTGGCGGCCTCGCCGGTGCCACATGCCGAAATCCTCAATTTCATCAAGCCCAAGCTCAAGGCCGAGGGTGTGGATCTGCAAGTGCGCGAGTTCAGCGACTACATCCAGCCCAATGCGGCGGTGGAAGACAAGCAGCTCGATGCCAACTTCTTCCAGCACCAGCCCTACCTGGACAGCTACAACAAGGACCGCAAGAGCTCGCTGGTGCAAGTGCCCAATGGCAAGGTGCATGTGGAGCCCTTTGGCGCCTACTCCAGCAAGATCAAGAACATCAAGGACCTGAAGGACGGAGCCACCGTGGCCATCCCCAATGACCCGTCCAACGGCGGCCGCGCCTTGCTGCTGCTGCAAAAGCACGGCCTGATTGAGCTCAAGGACGCCTCCAAGCTGACCTCCACCCCGCTGGACATCGCCAAGAACCCCAAGAAGCTCAAGTTCAAGGAACTCGAAGCGCCGCTGCTGCCGCGCGCGCTGGGTGATGTGGACCTGGCCCTGATCAACACCAACTACGCGATCGAAGCCAAGCTCAACCCGACCAAGGACGCGCTGTTCATCGAAGGCGCCGATTCGCCCTACACCAACATCATTGCTGCCCGTGCTGACCGCGCCAATGACGAGGCGATTGCCAAGCTGACCCGCGCGCTGCATGGCGACGATGTGAAGAAATTCATCCTGGAAAAGTACAAGGGCGCCGTCGTCCCCGCGTTCTGATAGGCAAGTGAGCTGCCCTGGCAGGGCATAGCAGCATCCCGCACATTTTGTTGACGGGTATTTACAAAAGGCACTCCAACCGAGTGCCTTTTGTTGTTTTGGACGCTGTACCATGCAGGGTCGGCCCGGATAGCGCACACTGCCACGGGCCACTCCAGAATTCGCGACCTCCCCCCATCCATGTCCAAACTCATCGTGCACGGCGGCACCCCTTTGCAGGGCCGCATCATTCCCTCGTCCAACAAGAATGCCGTTTTGCCTGTGCTGTGCGCGACGTTGTTGACGGCCCAGCCCCTGGTGCTCCATGGCGTGCCGGACATCACCGATGTGCGCAAGATCCTGGACATCTTCGGCAAGCTCGGCTCCAGCGTGCAGATGGACTACGCCAGCGGCGTGCTCCAACTGCACCACCGCGACACGCATTTTGATGCCTGCAAGCACCACCTGCCCGAAGAGATGCGCTCGTCCATCATGCTGGTGCCGCCGCTGCTGGCCCGTTTTGGCGTGGCGCGGCTGGAGGACAACGTCAAGGGCTGCACCCTGGGCGTGCGTGAGATCGATCCGCACATCGAGGTGTTCCGCCGCTTTGGCGGCCGCGTGGAGCATGGCGAGGGCTCGCTCATCGTGCGCTGCGATGGCCCGCTGCAGGCCACCCAGCACTGGCTGGACTATGCCTCGGTCACCACCACCGAAAACTTTGTGCTGTGCGCAGCCACGGCCAAGGGCAGCTCGGTGCTGACCAATGCCGCCTGCGAGCCGCATGTGCAGGAGTTCTGCCGCTTTATGGTGATGCTGGGCGCCAGGATCGAGGGCATTGGCACCTCGCGCCTGACGGTGCATGGCGTCGAGCAGCTGGGCGGCGGCGAGTTCCATTTCGAGGAAGACTTCCACGAGATCACCACCTTCCTGGCGCTGGGCGCGATCACCGGCGGCGATGTGCAGGTGCGCAACCGCACACCCGACAACTTCCCGCTGATCGACCGCACCTTTGCCAAGTTTGGCGTGCAGATCGAGCACAAGGACGGCTGGTCGCGCGCCATCCGCAAGGGCCCGCTCAAGGTCGAGACGCCTTTTACCCGCAATGTGCTGACCAAGGTCGAGGCCGCGCCCTGGCCGTACTTCCCGGTCGATCTGCTGCCAATCTTCATCGCGCTGGGCGTGCGCGCCGAAGGCAATGCGATGTTCTGGAACAAGGTCTATGACGGCGCTTTGGGCTGGACCGGTGAGCTGTCCAAGTTCGGTGCCCATGTGTTCTCGTCCGACCCGCACCGCATCGTCACGCTGGGCGGCAATCCGCTCAGCCCTGCTGTCGTGGAGAGCCCCTACATCATCCGCGTGGCCATTGCCTTGTTCATGGTGGCCGCCAGCATCGAAGGGCGCTCCGAGATCCGCAATGCCGCGCCGATCAAGCGCGCGCACCCGCGCTTTGTCGAGAACCTGCAAAGCCTGGGCGCCAAGGTGGAGTGGGCGGGCGAGAACTAAGCGCTCTGCCACGCACCCATAAAAAAGCGCCTGCCGCATTGTCGGCAAGCGCTTTTTTCATGGGCGGGTGGGTGTGTGCTCAGGCGACGGCCTGGCCTTCGGTCTTGGGCGCTGCCGCCTGCTGCGGGGCAGAGGGCTTGGCCGTCAGCGCGCTGCCCATCGCCGCAAACATGATCAGCCCAATGGCCGACCACTGGGTCGCGGTCAACAGCTCGCCCAGCACCAGCATGCCGGCAATGGCGGCAATGGCCGGCTCGGTGGCGAGCATGGTGGAAAACGCGCCCGAGCTCAGGCGCTTGAGCGCAAACATCTCCAAGGTGTAGGGAATGGCGCTGGAGACAGCGGCCACTGCCAGGCCATAGAGCAGGATCGAGGGCTGCAGCAGCTTGGCGCCGGCCTCGGCAATACCAAAGGGCACCACCACGATGGCAGCAGTCAGCAGCGCCAGCGACACCACCATGCCGCCATGCATGTGGCCCGCGCGCTTGCCCAGCACGATGTAGCCGGCCCAGCAGGCCGAGGCCAGGATGGCATAGCACAGGCCCACCGGGTCGAGTGCAGCGGTCTGCACGCCAAACATCGGCAGCACCAGCAGTAAAAACAGGCCCAGTGCCGCGAGGCCCAGCCAGACCAGATCGAGCAGCCGGCGCGAGGTCCATACCGCCACTGACAGCGGGCCGACAAACTCGATGGCCACCGTCACGCCAAAGGGCAGGCGCTTGATGGCCATGTAGAACAGCAGGTTCATCAGGCCCAGCACCACGCCAAAGATCGCAATCTGCCCCAGGTGCGCCTTGGTAGGCCCAAAGCGCCAGGGGCGCCAGATGAGCAGCAGCAGCAATGCCGAAAAGCCCACGCGCAACGCGGTGGTGCCCTGGGCGCCGACAACGGGGAACAGGTGTTTGGCAAAGCTGGTGCCCAGGCACAGCGCGCTGACCGAGCCCAATACGGCCAAGGAGGGCAGCAGCCGCTGCCAGAGAGAATCTTGCATGGCCGAGATAATATTGCAGCTGGGCGAAGTAAATTGCTCGAAAAATCGGTGCCAAATGCAAGTTTCACTCTTGCTGCGCACTCCTCCTCCAGGCCCTTGCGATGAACGCTGAACTCGATCCCTTCGACCTGGCCATTTTGGCCATCCTGCAGCGCGACAACCTGCGCCCCCAGCGCGAGGTGGCCGAGCAGGTGAACCTGTCACCGGCGGCCGTGCAGCGGCGCATCCGCCGCCTGCAAGACAGCGGCGTGATTGCGGCCAATACCGCGCAGCTCAGCCCCGAGGCCGTGGGCCGGCCGCTGACGATCTTTATCGAGGTGCAGCTGGTCAATGAGCTCGATGCGCTGACCCAGGGCTTCCGCGCCCGGGTGGCGGCGGAGACGGCGGTGCAGCAGTGCTATGTCGTCACCGGCCAGACGGACTACCTGCTGGTGGTGACCGCGCGCGACATGCAGGAGTACCAGGCGATCACCCAGCGGCTGTTTGACGGCGACCAGAATATCCAGCGCTTCAACACCTCGATTGCGCTGGCCACGCTCAAGCGCAGCCTGCATCTGCCGCTGCCTGTGCGATAAGCGAGTGGTTCTGCAAAGGGGTGGGTGAGGAGGGCGCGTTAATGCGCCACTGCCTGCACCGGCAGGAACTGCAGCAAGCTGCCGCCGGCCAGCCCCTGCACATAGCCAATCACCGCGCGCCGGTATTTCTCGGACACGACATCGGCCATCAGGTCATTGCGGGCAATCATCTTGCCAAATTCGCGCTCAAAGCTCAGGTTGCGCTCGCTGGCATTGAGCTCATTGCTCAGCAGCATGGTCTGGCCATTGCCCAGCTTGCGGTGGGCGAGCATCCAGTTGGCAATCTCCAGGTTGCGCGAGGCGTTGTAGACCGCCTGGGCATCGAGCCCATGGATCAGGTAGAAGGTGGTGCGGCCGCCATAGGCGGTGATCAGCATGTCGGCCGTGGCCCAGGTGAAGGCGGCCACCCGGTCGCCGGCAAATTCGGGCGCCAATGCCATGCTCATGCCGGCAATGTCGCGTTGATCCAACAGTTCCGGCCAGGGTTGCTGGCTTTCGATGGCCTCGCGCACGGCCTTCATCGCCGCCTCGCGGTTGTCAAAACCGCCCTTGCGCCACTCCTGCGGGTTGCGGCGGTAGAGCTTGTCCATCAGCACATACAGGCTTTGCAGGTTGGCGCGCATGCTCAAGGTGGCCATGCGGTTCACATCGGACTGGCCCCACTCCTGGGCCTGCATATCGCGTTCGGGGACTTTGCCACGGGTGGCGGGGGTGCTGGAGCAGCCCCCTTGCAGCAATAACGCAGCCAGGCAGGCGGACATTCCAACAGATCGGGCGTAGCGATAGGGCATATCTAATCGTCAAGGTCTGCTATCGTTTTGATTATGGCAAGCCCGTTGGCGCCCGGATTGCGGGAAGACCAGCAGATTGCATCAGAATGTGGGAAAATGACAGTCGTTTTAGATTCCATCCACTGGTAAGAGCGAGAAAGGCAACATCGGTTATGACACCGCGAACTACAACCACTTGGGGTTTGACTGGCCAGTAAGGCCGGTGGTTCGCGCCTGTACGACGATTTCGTCTCCTCACACCAAAGCGCGGACAAGCTCCGCGCTTTTTGCTTTTCTGGCAGCGCGGCTTGGTAAAAGCTCACGATTATTTAGGATTTCTCATGGTTCAAATTACGCTTCCCGATGGCTCCAAGCGCGACTACCCGGGCCCCGTGTCGGTGGCCGAGGTCGCTGCATCGATTGGCGCTGGCCTGGCCAAGGCCGCGCTGGCTGGCAAGGTAGGTCTGGGCGACAACGCCAAGGTGGTGGACACCAGCTTTGTCATCGACCGCGACATGCCGCTGTCCATCGTGACGGCCAAGGACGCCGATGGCCTGGAAGTGATCCGCCACTCCACCGCCCACTTGCTGGCCTACGCGGTCAAGGAGCTGTTCCCGGAAGCCCAGGTCACCATCGGCCCGGTGATCGACAACGGTTTCTACTACGACTTCGCCTACAAGCGCCCCTTCACGCCCGAAGACCTGGTGGCGATCGAAAAGCGCATGACCGAGCTGGCCAACAAGGACGAGCCCGTGGTGCGCCGCGTGCTGCCGCGTGACGAAGCCGTGGCCTACTTCAAGGGTCTGGGCGAGAACTACAAGGCCGAGATCATTGCCTCCATCCCCAGCAATGAAGATGTGAGTCTGTACCGCGAGGGCGCGTTTGAAGACCTGTGCCGTGGCCCCCACGTGCCCAGCACCGGCAAGCTCAAGCATTTCAAGCTGATGAAGGTGGCGGGCGCCTACTGGCGCGGCGACCACAACAACGAGATGCTGCAGCGCATCTACGGCACGGCCTGGGCCAGCAAGGACGATCTGCAGCAGTACCTGACGATGCTCGAAGAGGCTGAAAAGCGCGACCACCGCAAGCTCGGCCGCGAACTCGATCTGTTCCACATCGACGAGCACTCGCCCGGCACCGTGTTCTGGCACCCCAAGGGCTGGTCGATCTGGCAGGAAGTCGAGCAGTACATGCGCAAGGTGTACCGCGACAATGGCTACCAGGAAGTCAAGGGCCCGCAGATCCTGGACAAGACCCTGTGGGAGAAGACCGGCCACTGGGACAAGTACCGCGAGAACATGTTCACGACCGAATCGGAAAAGCGCGAGTACGCGCTCAAGCCGATGAACTGCCCCGGCCACATCCTCATCTACAAGCAAGGCATCAAGAGCTACCGCGATCTGCCGCTGCGCTTTGGTGAGTTTGGCGCCTGCCACCGCAACGAGCCCACCGGCTCGCTGCACGGCATCATGCGCGTGCGCGCCTTCACGCAAGATGACGGCCACATCTTCTGCCTGCCCGAGCAGATCCAGGCCGAGGTGACCGCGTTCACCGCGCTGCTGCAAAAAGTCTATGCAGACTTTGGCTTCAGCAACATCCTCTACCGTCTCTCGACCCGCCCTGAAAAGCGCATCGGCAGCGACGAGAGCTGGGATGCGGCCGAAGCGGCGCTGGCCGAGGGCCTGCGTGCCTCGGGCTGCGAGTTCGAGTACCTGCCCGGTGAGGGCGCGTTCTACGGCCCCAAGATCGAGTACACCTTGAAGGACGCGCTGGGCCGTGAATGGCAGTGCGGCACCATCCAGGTCGACCCGAACCTGCCCGAGCGCCTCGATGCCGAGTTTGTCGGCGAAGACGGCGAGCGCCACCGCCCCATCATGCTGCACCGCGCGATCGTGGGCTCGCTCGAGCGCTTCATCGGCATCCTGATCGAGCAGCACGCCGGCGCGCTGCCCGCCTGGCTGGCGCCCACGCAGGTGGCCGTGCTCAACATCACCGATGCGCAAGGCGCCTACGTGCAGGAAGTGGCCGACAAACTGCGTAAGGCCTTGCCGAGCCAAGGGCTGCGTGTGGTTACCGATCTGCGCAACGAGAAGATTACGTATAAAATACGGGAGCATTCGTTGCAAAAGCTGCCCTATATTCTTGTCGCCGGCGACAAGGAGAAGGCAGCTGGAGCCGTAGCAGTGCGCGCCCGGGGCGGTAAAGACCTCGGTGTGATGTCCATCGATGCATTCGTCGACTTGATTGCCAAGGACATTGCCGCTAAAGCCTAAACAGCCTCTTGCTGGTTCGTCAAAGCTTTGGACAGCGTGGACTGCGTTTTGAGCAGCTACGCTGTCGTAGTTTTTAAATTTTTAGGGTGAAAGCCATAGCTACTGAATTCCGTGATCGCCGCCACCGCGAAGAACGCAAACACCGTCTGAATCGTGAGATTCAGGCACCAGAAGTGCGTCTGTCCGGTCCTGATAATGAACCGCTGGGCATCGTGCCGCTGATGGAAGCGCTGCGCATGGCCGGAGAGCTGGACGTTGACCTGGTGGAGATTGTCGCCACGGCCACGCCTCCCGTTTGCCGCCTGATGGACTACGGCAAGTTCAAGTATCTGGAGCAAAAGAAGGCGGCCGAGGCCAAGGCCAAGCAAACCGTCATCGAAATCAAGGAAATCAAGTTCCGCCCCGGTACTGATGATGGCGACTACAACGTCAAGATGCGCAATATCCGCCGCTTCCTGGCCGAAGGCGACAAGGTCAAGGTGACCCTGCGCTTCCGTGGTCGTGAAATCACCCACCAGAACCTGGGTATGGACCTGCTCAACCGCATCCGCGACGAGCTGGCCGACCTGATCCAGGTCGAGCAGTTCCCCAAGCTCGAAGGCCGCCAGATGATCATGATGATCGCTCCGGCGCGCAAGAAGCCCGGTGGCGCTGCAGCTGGCAAGCCGGTCGAGGGAAATTCCTCGCCAGTAGCCACAGCTTAAAGAAGCGGTTAGAATACCGGATTACCGACAAGCGGCTTAGGCCGCTTTCGGTTTTTAGCAGGGTAGGGGCAGCAACTGCCTGGGTCTGGGGTTTCGGCCTTGGTGCTCAGGGTGGGCGCAGCCAACGCCTTGCGCATTGATAGAGTAGATCTAATCTAGGTCTGTCACAAAAGTGGCTCGGGGCCAAAACAAGTTTCATCATGGCGATGAAACGCCTCACGAGCACAAACATAAGGAGCATTCACATGCCCAAAATGAAGACCAAAAGCAGCGCGAAGAAGCGTTTTCGCGTTCGTCCAGGTGGCACCGTCAAGCGCGGTCAAGCCTTCAAGCGTCACATCTTGACCAAGAAGACCACCAAGAACAAGCGCCATCTGCGTGGTGCAACCGCTGTGCATGAGACCAACATGGGTCACATGGCACAAATGTTGCCCGGCATGGGCCTGTAATTCACTGACGAACTAGGAGAAAACACATGCCTCGCGTCAAACGTGGTGTAACGGCACGCGCCCGTCACAAAAAAGTTCTGGCCCTTGCTAAGGGTTTCCGCGGTCGCCGTGGTAACGTCTTCCGCGTTGCCAAGCAAGCGGTAATGAAGGCAGGCCAGTACGCCTACCGTGACCGTCGTACCAAGAAGCGCGTGTTCCGCCAACTGTGGATCGCCCGTATCAATGCCGCTTCCCGTGAACTGGGCCTGACCTACAGCCAGTTCGCCAACGGCCTGAAGAAGGCTGCCATTGAAATCGACCGCAAGATGCTGGCCGATATCGCCGTGCACGACAAGGCTGCTTTTGCAGCTATCGTCGACCAAGTCAAGGCCAAGCTGGCTGCCTAAGGTCACGATCGGTAGTTACTGTTGATTTAGTAGCTGCTGGTGCACACACAGCAAGGGCTAGGGCTTGAAAAGGCGCTAGCCCTTGTTTTTTTATCGCCAGGCTGCTTTTGGCGGCCCGGCACCTAAGTCGATAAGAGTCGATATGAACGAGTTGGATTCTCTGGTCGAAAGCGCGCAGCAACTGTTTGCGCAGGCCCATACCCCCGCTGATCTGGAAAACGCCAAGGCGCAGTTTCTGGGCAAGTCGGGCAAGATGACCGAGCTCATGAAGGGCATGGCGCAGCTTTCCGTCGAAGAGAAAAAATCGCGCGGTGCCGCCATCAATGTGGCCAAGCAGGCGATTGAGGCGGCCTTGACGGCACGCCGCAAGGCGCTGGCCGATGCCGAGCTGCAAGCCCACCTCAAGGCCGAAGTGCTGGATGTGAGCCTGCCCGGCCGCCGCCGCGGCAGCGGTGGTCTGCACCCCGTGTCCATCACGATGGAGCGCATCGAGGGCATCTTCGGCTCCATGGGCTTCGATGTGGCCGAAGGCCCCGAGATCGAATCCGACTGGTTCAACTTCACCGCGCTCAACACGCCCGAAGACCATCCCGCGCGCTCGATGCACGACACCTTCTATGTCGAAGGCGGCACCCAGCACGCGCCCAACCTGCTGCGCACGCACACCAGCCCGATGCAGGTGCGCCATGCGGTCCAGCACGTCAAGCGCTACCGCAACCTGATCGATGCGGGCCAGACCATGCCCGAGATTCGCGTGATCGCGCCGGGCCGCACCTACCGCGTGGATTCGGACGCCACCCACTCGCCGATGTTCCACCAGTGCGAAGGCCTGTGGATCGGCGAGAACGTGAGCTTCAAGGACCTCAAGGTCGTGTTCACCGACTTCTGCAAGACCTTCTTCGAGCAGGATGACCTGGTGCTGCGCTTTCGCCCCAGCTTCTTCCCGTTCACCGAGCCCTCGGCCGAGATCGACATCCAGTTCCAAAGCGGGCCGCTGGCCGGCCGCTGGCTGGAAGTCTCGGGCGCCGGCCAGGTGCACCCCAATGTGGTGCGCAACATGGGGCTCGATCCCGAGAAATACATTGGCTTTGCCTTTGGCATGGGCCCTGACCGCCTGACCATGCTGCGTTATGGCGTCAATGACCTGCGCCTGTTCTTTGATGGCGATATCCGCTTCCTGTCGCAGTTCCAGTCATGAGCACGGAGCGGTTGGTGCTGCAGATCTGCAATGTGATCCCCAGCCCCCGGGCAGCTTGCGCTGACAGCCGCTCCCCATTGAAAAGCAAGAACGCCCGGCCTGCCGCTGCCCAAGACGGCGCAGCAGGCCTGAACGCCAAAGAGTCCGACTATGCAATTTCCTGAATCCTGGTTGCGCCAATACTGCAACCCGTCGCTGACCACCCAAGAGCTGGCCGATACCTTGACCATGGCAGGCCTCGAGGTCGAAGAACTCGACCCCGTAGCGCCCCCCTTCACCGGCATCGTTGTCGGTGAGATCAAGGAAGCGGTGCAACACCCCGATGCCGACCGCCTGCGCGTCTGCCAGGTCGATGTGGGCGGCCCTGAGCTGCTCAACATTGTCTGCGGCGCGCCCAATGCGCGCGTGGGCATCCGCATCCCTTGCGCGACCGTGGGCGCCGAGCTGCCGCCCGGTGCGGACGGCAAGCCTTTCAAGATCAAGATCGGCAAGCTGCGCGGCGTGCAAAGCTTTGGCATGCTGTGCTCAGCCAAGGAGCTGGGCATTGCCGACGACCACGGCGGTCTGCTGGAGCTGCCCGCCGATGCGCCGCTGGGCCAGAACGTGCGCGAGTACCTGAACCTCGACGACACCTTGTTCACCCTCAAGCTCACGCCCAATCTGGCGCACTGCCTGTCGGTCTATGGTGTGGCGCGTGAGCTGTCGGCACTGACCGGCACGCCGCTCAAGGCGCTGTCCTTCCCGGCGGCGGCTGTGGCCTCGCAAGACAAGCTGCCCGTCAAGATCGAAGCGACCGACCTGTGCGGCCGTTTCTCCGGCCGCATCGTGCGCAACGTCAACACCCAGGTCAAGACCCCGCAGTGGATGATCGACCGTCTGGCCCGTTGCGGCCAGCGCGCCGTCAGCCCCCTGGTCGACATCTCCAACTATGTGATGTTCGAACTGGGCCGTCCCAGCCACATCTTCGATCTGGACAAGATCAGCGGTGGCCTGAGCGTGCGCTGGGGCAAGCAGGGCGAAACGCTCAAGCTGCTCAACGGCAACACCATCGAGATCGACGACTTCCTCAAGGTCGGCGTGATCGCGGACGCGCACGGTCTGGAGTCGCTGGCCGGCATCATGGGTGGCGATGCCACCGCCGTGTCGGACGACACCAAGAACATCTATATCGAAGCGGCTTTCTGGTTCCCCAAGGCCGTTGCCGGCCGCTCGCGCCACTTCAATTTCTCGACCGACGCGGGCCACCGCTTCGAGCGCGGTGTCGACCCCCAGTTCACCACCGAGCACATCGAGCGCATTACCCAGCTGGTGCTGGAGATCTGCGGCACGCCCGAGACCCAGGTGGCTGCCATGGACGACCAGCAGCCCAACATGCCAGCGCCCAAGACGGTGCAGCTGCGCGTGGCGCGAGCAGCCAAGGTCATCGGCATGCCGGTGACCCAGCAGCAGTGCCTCGATGCGCTGAACGGCCTGGGACTGCCCGCCACCGTGGCGCAAGAAGGCGTGATCAGCGTGACCGCGCCCACTTTCCGCTTCGACATCAACCTGGAAGAAGACCTGGTTGAAGAAATCGCGCGGATGATTGGCTACGAGAACCTGCCCACCAGCAAGCCGCTGGCGCCGATCTCGCCCAAGCTGCGTGCCGAGAACTCCCGCAGCCCCTACGCCGTGCGCCACGCACTGGCCGGCCTGGGCTACCAGGAGACGATCAACTTCAGCTTTGTCGAAGAAAAGTGGGAGCAGGAGCTGGCGGGCAACACGCAGGCCATCAAGCTGCTCAACCCCATCGCCAGCCACCTGAGCGTGATGCGCTCGTCGTTGCTGGGCTCGTTGCTGCAGGTGCTCAAGTTCAATGTGGACCGCAAGGCTCAGCGCGTGCGCGTGTTCGAGCTGGGCCGCGTGTTCTTCAAGGACGACTCGGTCGCCGAGTCCGACACCACCGTCAAGGGCTTCCACCAGCCCATGCGCGTGGCGGGCCTGGCCTATGGCGCAGCCGACCAGCTGCAATGGGGCCGCAGCGAGACCAAGGTCGATTTCTACGACGTCAAGGGCGATGTCGAGGCACTGCTCGCACCGCTCAAGCCGGTGTTTGAAGCGGCCGAGCACCCCGCGCTGCACCCCGGCCGCTGCGCCCGTGTGCTGCTGGACGGCAAGGCCATCGGCTTTGTTGGCGAGCTGCACCCCCAGTGGCGCCAGGAATGGGATCTGGCCCAGGCGCCGGTGATGTTCGAGCTGGCCCTCGATGCCGTGCTGGCACGCCAGGTGCCGGTGTTCGCACCGGTGGCCAAGCACCAGATGGTCGAGCGCGACATTGCCGTCGTGGTCAAGGAAGCCGTCACCCACGCCCAGATCATGCAGGCCATCACGGCTGCCAGCGCAGGTGCTATCCTGCGCAGTGCCGTGCTGTTTGACGTGTTCCGGCCCAAGAAGCTCAAGGCCGGCGAAGAGGCCGCCGCCGGCAGCCTGGCTCAGGATGAGAAGAGCCTGGCCGTGCGTCTGAGCCTGGGCCATGACGAGCGCGCGCTCGAAGACACCGAGATCGAAGCGGCCGTGCAGGCCGTGGTCGAACAACTCACACAAAGCCTGGGTGCGCGTCTGCGCTGATCCCACACGCGAGGATTGCTATATGGAATTCACCGTTGAGAGCCTGGAACAACCTGCGCTGACCAAGGCGCAGCTGGCCGATATGCTGTTTGACAACATCGGCCTGAACAAGCGCGAAGCCAAGGACATGGTCGATGCCTTTTTCGACCTGATCTCGGAGAGCTTGATCAAGGGCGAGGATGTGAAGCTGTCGAGCTTTGGCAATTTCCAGGTGCGCATGAAAAAGGCCCGTCCCGGCCGCAATCCGCGCACCGGCGAAGAGGTGCCGATCGAGGCGCGCCGCGTGGTCACCTTCCATGCCAGCGGCAAGCTCAAGGATTCGGTGCAGGCCCCCGCCGACATGGAGTGACGCAGGCCCTGGGCGCGCGGCTGCCTGCAGTGCGTTGGCACTGAAGGTCAAACCGTCGCCCGCTTTCGCCTATATGCAACACGGCCGCTTTCGCGGCTGTTTACAATTTGTCCATGGAAAAACAGCTGCCCCCCATCCCTGCCAAGCGCTATTTCACCATCGGTGAGGTATCGGTGCTGTGCGACGTCAAGCCGCATGTGCTGCGCTACTGGGAGCAGGAGTTCACGCAGCTGCGCCCGGTCAAGCGCCGGGGCAACCGCCGCTATTACCAGCACCACGAGGTGCTGATGATCCGCCGCATCCGTGAGCTGCTCTATGAGCGGGGCTTCACGATCAGCGGCGCGCGCAACCAGCTCCAGTCACTGCCGCGCGGCCAGGCCATGCTCGATGCGCTGGAAGACGACAGCATGTTTGCACTGCAGGACGAAGGTGCCGATACGCTGGCTGCCGGCATGGCTGAAAGCGCCGAACCGCTGAGCTGGCAGCAGGCCGCGATCGAATTGCAAGAAATTCGTCGCATTCTTTCCGGAGACCCCGAAAACTAGGTATATAATTCAAGTCTTCGGAATGTAGCGCAGCCTGGTAGCGCACTTGCATGGGGTGCAAGGGGTCGCGAGTTCGAATCCCGCCATTCCGACCAAAAAGACAAGGACTTAGCTCGAAAGAGCTAAGTCCTTTTTCTTTTGTTGCGCGCAGGTTTTCAAGTGCGTTGCCAATGCTGTTTTCCTATCTTTCTGCACCCGCTAACGCGTAGGTCGCAGCTTCACTGGCCATCGCTTCGCAGCATCAGCATGCCAAGTATCCTTTTCACCTAGACTGGTTCTGCAGCGGCTATCGGTGTGCAACGACATGGGGGGATGAATGAACGTTCCTCCTTTGGAGGTAACTCTTTCTATAACGATCGCCCACAGGTATAGCGCTGACCGTATGGGCTGTGTCATTGCAAGATCACCTGCTGTTTCCGCCACAGCAATTTCCAGTCCTTTTGCACTCAGGCTGGATCGATATTTGAATCTCGTTCAGATCATCATATTTTGATTTTTCTACTGAATAATTTCGAATTGATGTGCCATATTTGATTTTCATTTTTTCTTCTAGTAAAGGCGTTAGAAGCGATGTTATATTTTTAACCCTTTGATTGGAAATCTGGTTGAAATCGCGGTCTTCTTTGGTTATGTTTGAGAAGACGATGGCATATTTAATGCCCTCTTTTTCTCTCCAGTAGATGAACCATTTTGCAATCTTTGTTGCTTCTTCCTTTCCAAGCTCTGAGGTGTCTGGGCTGAATTTAATATAGTACTGCAAATCGGGAATGACGCACGAATAAGCAAGAGGTGAAAAAATATAGATCAATGAAGCTAATGTTGCTCTAAGAAATTTCATGATTTTTTGTGCTTGTAATAATTAAATATTGATTCCAAGAATATAGCCGGCTAGGCTATCTGCATTCATTCGTGCCTTTGGATGCTTCGCATGAAACAATGCGCTTTTGTTACTATAAAAATCATCGGTTGAACTGGCAACGTCATTGAAGTGGGTGACCTCATGAATTAAAGTCTGTAGCTGCGAGTCTTTCCCCGTAAAGATATTGGTGCCGAAAGTTACTCCCCGCTTAGGAATAGTGAAGAATTTCATATTGATGAGGATTCGATGCCTCTCGGTATCAATAGGGCAAACGGAGGCAATAGCACCTTCTTCGAACATACCCTGTCCGGGTAAACAGCCTGAGAGCTGCCTATTCTCTCCTGTGTCATAGTCAAAGTTATCAGGGGTTAGAGATTTCAAAACCCTCATTGTGGAGCCTAACCGTGGTAATAAATAGTCTCGAATTTCATCGTCTGAGCTGTTAAACCAAGTGAGCGTTCTTGCCTTTGCCTGCTCGTCCCACCGATGTAGTTCAGCTGTTCTAGTCTTTATATATGCCACAGCTTCATCACGATAATCCATCATGAGTTTGCCAAATGCTTCACTCCTCACGTTGTGGCAAATATCAGCGTAATCATTTTCGATTTGCTCTACAAGATCTGTTGTTTTTGTCATTTTTCTCATGACTGAGGGAGTCTGGGAAAATGAGCTTGGGAAAATATCTCCAGTCCAGCCCGTGGTTGGCGCTTGAAAATTTCCGATGCTCGCTGAGAACTCGGGGCCTGGTGCTGAGTTGTTGGAAACATTGACGCCGATGGGTCCTGGTACTCTGAATAATGTCATTAAACTAATCTTCCTATCAATGTGAGAAATTTGATAGAGATAGACGATACATAAGAGTGGCGAAGAGCGCTCGGTGATTTGCACCCGTTTACATTTGATATCTCTCCGCGTGCACAATACCTAGCGGCCCTGATCGCAGGTTCTGCGGCGCTTTTTTCCTAATTCTTCTGCCCTTCCGTGCCCACCACCCCCCACCATGGTTTCATCCTGACCCGCCATTGGCGGGACACGGCTGCGGGCACCGAGATGGAGTACTGGCTGGCGACCGATGCCGGGCCGCTCAAAGTGCTGCTGACGCGGCAGGTCTCGGTGGCGTTTGTCGAGGCGCGGCACCGGGTGGTGGTGCAGACGCAGCTGCTGGCCATGCCCGGTATGGAGCTGCGCGAGCTGGCCCTCAAAAATTTTCAGCAGGAGCCGGTGCTGGGCGTCTATGCCAAGCATTACCGGCAGTTGGGCAAGCTCGCGCGCGGCTTGAAGCAGCTCGATGTATCGCTTTTGGAAGCCGATGTGCGGCCCCATGAGCGCTATTTGATGGAGCGCTTTATCACCGCTGGCGTGCAGGTCGAGGGCGGACAGCTGCAAGGCAATACCGTGGTGGAATGCAGACTGGTGCCGGCGCCCGCCTACCGGCCTGCGCTCAAAGTCGTGTCGCTCGATATCGAAACCAGCCAGCACCAGGAGCTGTATTCGATAGCGCTCGATGGCGTGGGCGAGCGTGTGGTGTACATGCTGGGCGATGCCCCGGCACCCGACACGCAGGCACCCGATGCGCCGGCGCCCGACGCACCGGCAGAGCAGGCTGAACCCAGCAGCGATTTCAGGCTGGTGTATTGCGCCAGCCGCAAGGCGATGATCGAAGAGCTCAATGCCTGGTTTGCACGCCATGACCCCGACGTCATCGTCGGCTGGAATGTGATCCAGTTTGACCTGCGGGTGCTGCAAAAGACCGCAGACGATTGCGCCACCCCGCTGCTGCTGGGGCGCGAGGGCCGGCCCATTGCCTGGCGGGCGCACCCGGGCAAGCAGGACTACTGGTTTGCGCCGATGCCGGGCCGCGCGGTGATCGATGGCATCGAGGCCTTGCGGGCGGCGGTGTGGAGCTTTCCGTCATTCAGCCTGGAGAACGTGGCCCAGGCCTTGCTGGGCGAGGGCAAGGACATTGGCGACGAGTACGACAAGATGGCCGAGATCGAGCGCCGCTACCAAGAGGACAAGCCTGCGCTGGCGGCCTACAACATCCGCGACTGCGAGCTGGTACTGCGCATTTTTGACAAGGCCCAGCTGCTGCAGTTTGCGATGGAGCGGGCGCATGCCACCGGCCTGCAACTGGACCAGTTTGGCGGCTCGATTGCCGCGTTCAGCCACCACTACCTGCCGCGCATGCACCGCCAAGGCTATGTGGCGCCCAATGTGGGCGATGTGCGGGGCAAGTCCTCGCCTGGTGGCTATGTGCTCGATTCGCGGCCGGGCTTTTATGACTCGGTGGTGGTGCTCGATTACAAAAGCCTCTATCCGTCCATCATTCGCACCTACCTGGTCGACCCGGTGGGCCTGGCCGAAGGCCTGCATGCCAGCGATTCCGCATCGCTGATCCATGGGCCGATGGACACGCGCTTTTCGCGCGACAAGCACTGCCTGCCCGAGATCGTCACCACACTGTGGCGTGCGCGCGATGAGGCCAAGCGCACGAAGAACGAGCCGCTGTCGCAGGCGCTCAAGCTGGTGATGAACTCGTTTGCCGGGGTGCTGGGCGCGACGGAATGCCGCTTTTTCAACCCGGCGCTGATCTCGTCGATCACCCTGCGCGGCCATGAGATGGTCAAGCGCACCAAGGCGCTGGTGCAGCAGCGCGGCTACGAGGTCATCTACGGGGATACCGATTCGATCTTTATCTGGCTGGGGCGCGCCCACAGCAACCAGGAGGCCCATGCGGTGGCCACATCACTGGTCAGCGATATCAATGCCTGGTGGACGCAAGGCCTGCGCCAGGAACAGAACCTCGAGAGCTTTCTGGAGATCGAGTTCGACACGCACTACAAGAAGTTCTTCATGCCCACCATCCGGGGCTCGGACGTGGGCAGCAAAAAGCGCTATGCAGGCCTGAGCGTGGATGCCGAGGGCAAGGAGGCCATGGTCTACCGGGGCCTGGAGATGGCGCGCAGCGACTGGACCCTGCTGGCGCGCCAGTTCCAGGAAGGGCTGCTCTCACGGGTTTTTCAAGGCGAGCCCTACCGTGACTTTGTCATCGACTATGCGCAGGCGACCCTGGCTGGCCAAAAGGATGACTTGCTGGTCTACCGAAAGCGCCTGCGCCACCGGCTCGATGCCTATGTGGCCAACCTGCCGCCGCAGGTGCGCGCTGCCCGCATGGCCGATGACTACAACCGGCGCCTGGGCCGCCCGCTGCAGTACCAGGGCGGTGGCTGGATTCGCTATGTGATGGGCAAGAATGGCCCCGAGCCTTTGGAGGTGCGCCAGTCGCCGATCGACTACGAGCACTACCTGAGCAAGCAGCTGCAGCCGATTGCCGATTCGATTTTGCAGCCGCTGGGGGAGGACTTCAACAGCCTTACCTCGCTGCAGCAGGAGCTGTTCTAACGGCCTGCTGCAGTGGCTGCTGGGAGCTGGGGCGGGCAGCGCAGGGCGGGCCTGCGCTGCCGCGTTGGCGCGCCTGAGCGGCTCAGGGCTTGGCGCCCGACTGCGCCTGGAACTGCGCGTACAGCTCGTCCACCAGCTTGCGCAAGGCGCGGCCAATGGCGGCGTACTCGTACTCGTTGAGGTTGGCGAGCGATGCGCGGCCCGATGGCCGGTTGGAGCCAAAGCCCCGGCCCGGCAGCAGCACAATGCCAGTCTCGTCGGCAATGCGGAACAGCATGTCGCCGGTAGACGATTGCTTGACCGCCCAGTCGGAAAACGCCTGGCCATAGAGCCGGCAGGTCACGCTCTGCAGGTCGATCAGGGTGTAGTAGTTGACGGAGTTGGGGTTGTGCAGCGGCGGCATGCCCAGCTCCCGGTACAAGGTGGCTTCGCGGCGGCGGATCAATTGCTTGAGCGCCTGCTTGTAGGCATCGGCTTCATCGATCAGCGCAAACAGCGAGAACAGCACCATCTGCACCTGCTGCGGGGTGGACAGGCCGGCCGTATGGTTCAGCGCCACCACGCGGCTGTCGGCCACCAGGCGGTCGATGAACTTGAGCGAGCGCACATCGGGCAGCAGCGAGCGGTAGCGGTGGTCCAGCTCGACCTTGGCGCTCTCGGGCAGCTGGGCCAGGGCCTTGTCGAAGACATTCTCTTTGTGCGCGGCAATCACGCCCAGACGCCAGCCGGTGGCACCAAAGTACTTGGAGAAGGAGTAGACCAGCAAGGTGTTGTGCGGGCAGACCGAGAACAGCGACTGGAAGTCATCGGCAAAGGTGCCGTAGACATCGTCGGTCAGCACCATCAGATCGGGCCGGTGGTCGGCAATGATGGTCTTGATGCGCTCCAGACTGCGCTGGTCCATCTTGACCGAGGGCGGGTTGCTGGGGTTGACGCAGAAGAAGATCTTGACGGCCGGGTCGCGCAGCTTGTCCAGCTCCGCGTCAGAGTACTGCCAGCCATTGTCCGGATCGGCATGGATGGGCACCTCTTCCAGTGCGTACTGCGCCAGCTCGGGGATCTCGATATAGGGCGTGAACACCGGCATGCCGATGGCGACCTTGTCACCGGCCTTGAGCAGGCCGCTGATGCGCAGGCTCTCGAAGATATAGGCCATCGCGGCGGTGCCGCCTTCGACGGCAAACAGATCGACCGACTCCACCGGCACGGCGCCGCCCGCCATCTCGCGCACGATGTACTGGCGCACGATCTTCTCGCTGACGCTCAGCATGCGCGGTGGCACCGGGTAGTTGCAGCCGAGGATGCCGTCCACCATCTCGTGCAGGAAGGCAGCCGGGTCCAGGCCCAGCTGGTCGCGCACATAGCTGAGCGACTTGGCCAGAAAGCGTACGCCTTCCTGGTCGCGGTGCTCGGCGGTATAGCGCTCAAAGCGGTTTTCAATGCCCTCGATATTGGCCAGGCCGCCAATGCCTGCCGTCATGTACGAGTACGACAGCTCGGATTCGGCCGCCGCAAACAGCCCCAGGCGAAAGAACGCGCGGCGCGGCGTGGTCGCCAGAAAGTTCGGGTTGCCGCGCCCGGCATTGAGCATCAGCCGATTGGCCTTGCCCGATGCCACCTTGATCAATTCATCCTTGAGCTCGAACGGGCTCAAATGGGCCAGACGCTGGTAGTCCTGAGACATGGTGCAACTCCTTGCAGTCGTTGATAAACGGGATAAATGAGAAGAGGGGGAGGCGGCGCAACACCGCCTGGGTATCCATAGAAAAGAGGGCGCAGCAGCGCCGCTCAGGCAAACGCGATGACCAGCGGGCCCAGCAGTGTCAGAAACACATTGGCCAGCGCATAGGTGATCGCAAACGGCACCGTGGGGATGGCGTTGCCCGCCTTGTCCAGCACCTCGCCAAAGGCCGGGTTGGCGCTGCGTGCGCCCGACAGCGCCCCGGCAAAGATGGCGACGTTCTCATAGCGCAGCACATACTTGCCAAACAGCATCGCAATCAGCAGCGGCACGATGGTCACCACCATGCCCATCAGAAAGAGGCTCAGGCCTTGCTCCATCACCGTGCTCACCGCCTGCTGGCCCGACTGCAGGCCGACCATGGCCACAAAGCCGGCCAGGCCCAGGTCGCGCAACAGGGTGGATGCCGCAGTCGGCATATTGCCCAAGGTGTGCTTGCGGCTGCGCCACCAGCCAAACAGCAGGCCCGCCAGCAAGGCGCCGCCACCGCTGCCCAGGGTGATGGGGATGGAGCCGATGCGCAGCACCAGCAGGCCAATCAGCAGCCCGACGGTGATGCCCAGGCCGTGGAAGACAAAGTCGGTCTTGTCGCTAGGGATGAGGATGGGCCCCACCGACTGCGCGGCGTTCTGCACATCCTGGGGCGTACCAAACAGGGTCACCACATCGCCGGGCACGATCAGGGTCGTGGGCGTGATCGGCAGCGGCGAGCCCGAGCGCGTCAGCGCCACCGCATAGACGCCATGCTTGAACTCGGGCGTGAGGCTGTCCAGAATGTCCTTGACGCTGCGGTTGAGGTACTGGCTGTTGGTGATGGACACATCGCGGCGCACCATGACCACGTCCATGTCTTCGGCGCTTTGCAGCTCATCACCGATGTTGGCGCCCAGCGCCACCACCGCAGCGCGCCGGCCCACCAGCAGCACAATGTCGCCCGCTTCCAGCACCAGCTGCGGGTCCACGCCGACCAGCGCATTCTTGCGGCGGATGCGCTCGATGGTGACCGAGCCTTGCGGGGTGCTGGCCTCCAGCTCGGCCACCGTGCGGCCTGACTGCTTAACCTTGAAAATGCGGCCCACCAGATCGGGCGCCGCAGGCGATTCGCCCGCGCCATAGACATGCACGCCCTTGAGCATCTCCTGCTCGGCCTGGATGGCGTCGTCATGGATCTTGCGGCCGGTGAGCCACTGCAGCACATTCACGCACAGCAAGATGGCGCCGAAGGAGCCAAAGATATAGGTCACCGCATAGCCGATGGCCACATTGGCCTGCATGCGCTGCACCTCATCGGCGGCCAGGCCCAGCTTCTCAATGGCAGAGCCTGCCGTGCCGATGATGGCCGACTGCGTCATGCCGCCGGCGGCCAGCCCTGCAGCCAGCCCCTTGTCCAGGTGGAAGACCCGCGCCAGCACCACGACGGTGATGAGGCCCGAGATGGCGACCACGGCCGCCATCAAGATCTCCTTGATCGACTGCCGCCCCAGGGAGCGAAAGAACTGGGGCCCGCTCTCAAAACCCACGGCATAGATGAACAGCGCAAACAGCACCGCCTTGATGCCCGAGTCGATGGTCACCCCCACCTGGCTGATCAACACAGCCGCCAGCAGCGAGCCCGCCACGCCCCCCAGCTGGAACGAGCCAAACCGCAGCTTGCCGACCCCATAGCCAAGTGCCAGCGATGCAAACAGCGCTATCTCGGGCGCCTGGTGCAAGATACCTCTGAGCCAATCCATACGAGCCTTTCCAATCAAAAGAAGGCTGCGCTACCGCATTAAACCCATGTCGCGCGGTGTACAGCTTGTTAAGAATTGTTGTCATTGGGGCGCTGACCACGTTAACCGAGGTGGCCGAAATCTGCATGTAGGACGGGGCTGGCAAAACAGCCGGACCGCCAGGCATTGACCCATATCAAATGGTTGTTTTTTCAAAGGCTTAGCGCGCGGCATAACGCTGTGCTGTCGATGTCTTTCGGTCCCAGCAGGCTGAATGTGGCCGTAAGTGAGCGCCTCCCTCTGGCCCGGCGATAGCCGGTTTTGATCGCGGGGTCGCCGCGTTGAAGCCGGGTGACAGGCGCAGCATCCGGCCCGAGTGCTGATGCGTTCTCACCACAGCTCCATGGGTGTTTATAGATATGGCAGATGGCCCCAGACAAGATTTGGTTAAAATTAAATAAGAATGATTCTTGTTTGAATGCGGCTGCCCAGGGCCTGCACAGAACCGGCTCTCCATGCCTTCCACCGCCCCCACGCCACACGGCGACATTGCTGCGCTCTACCTTGACCACCATGGCTGGCTGCAGGGCTGGCTGCGCCGCAAGCTCGGTCATGCGGGTGATGCAGCCGATCTGGCGCAGGACACCTTTGTGCGCCTGCTCGATGCACCCGAGCACAGCGCCGAGAAACAAGGCGGCTGGCAGCTGCGCGAGCCGCGTGCCTACCTGACCCTGGTTGCCAAGCGCCTGGTCGCCAACCTGCACCGCCGCCGCTCGCTCGAGCAGGCCTACCTGGAAGCGCTGGCGCTGATGCCCGAGCTGCTGGCGCCATCGCCCGAGCACCAGGCCATCATTTTGGAAACCCTGCAGCAGCTCGATGCCGTGCTCGATGGCCTGCCCGCGCCGGTGCGTGCGGCTTTCCTGCTGGCGCAGCTGGAAGGCATGGCCTATGCCGATATTGCCAGCCGCCTGCAATGCAGCGAGCGCACGGTCAAACGCTATATGGCCCAGGCGATGGCGCGCTGCATCGTGCTGATGCCATGAGCGCCTTGCATCCGGCCCCGGGCCAGGCAGCAGCGCCCGCGGCCAGCATCACCCCCATCAGCGAGCAGGCCGCGCTGCAGGCGGCCGAATGGTTTTTTCTGCTGCAGGCAGGCGATGCCAGTGGGCAGGACCGGGCACGCTGGCAGCAATGGCTCGCGGCCGATCCTGTGCATGCCGCGGCCTGGCACAAGGCCGAGCGCCTGGCTGGCCAGATGGCGCAATTGCCGCCGTCGCTGGCCATGGCCGCGCTGGACCGCCCCGCCGCCCAGCGCAGGCAGGCCATACGAGGCCTCGCTGCCTTGCTGCTGGCAGCCCCGCTGGGCTGGATGGCTTGGCGCCACAGTGAGCAAGCAGGCTGGCTGGCCGATTACCACACCGCCACCGGCGAGCAGCGTGCGCTGGTGCTGGCCGATGGCAGCCAGCTCCAGCTCGATACCGCCACCGCCATCGATGTGCGCTTTGACAACGCGTTGCGCCTGATCCGGGTGCAGCAGGGCGCCATCCATGTACAGACTGCTGCCGACCCAGTCGTGCCTGCGCGCCCGCTGGTCGTGGCCATCCCCCAGGGGCGGCTGCGTGCGCTGGGCACGCGCTTTACCGTGCGGGTGCAAGGCGATGCGACAGCGGTGGCGGTGCTCGAAGGCGCTGTGGAGATGCGGCCTACGCAAGCGGGCAGCAGCCCCGTCGTGCTGCAAGCGGGCCAGCAGGCGCAGCTGCATGCTGAGGGCGCCTCCGCCATCGAAGCCCTGGCGCCACAGGCAGACAGCTGGACCCGGGGTGTGCTGCATGTGCGCAATATGCGGCTGGCCGATTTTGCTGCCGAACTGGGCCGCTACCGCAGCGGTCTGCTGCGCTGCGATCCGGCAGTGGCCGAGCTGCGGCTGTCGGGCAGTTTTCAGCTGCGAGATACCACGCCGGTGCTGGACAGCCTGCCCGATCTGCTGCCGGTGCAGGTCGTCTACCGCAGCCGCTACTGGGTCACCTTGGTGCCTGCTGGCGCCTCCTGATCTCGCCCTTGTTTTTCTTTTTCAAATATTTCTGCTCCCAGCTGTCCCTTTTCCGGATTTGGCGTGTGAAGCCTTGAGAGACCTTCATTGACACTATCCGGAGTACGCCGACATGGGTTCCGCTTTCACCTGTTCCAACCAATCCGCCACGCCCGCCTTGCTGCGCCGGCCCCTCAGTGCAGCCGTGCGCAGCGCGCTGCTGGCCATGGCCTGCAGCGCCAGCCTGGGCCATGCCCAGCAGCCGCCATCTACCCCCGACAACCCTACCAGCGCAGCCAGCAGCCAGGCCGCTGACCTGCGCAGCTACCAGATTGCGGCGGGGCCGCTGGACGAAGC
>NZ_KE148636.1:39491-41314 GCF_000410635.1 Comamonas sp. B-9 | reverse complement strand
AGCAGCGCGGAGCGCGCCAAGGCAGCGATCCTGGGTGGCCCGTCGATGACGACGTGATCGGCCCGCCTGGCGAGTTCTGGCGCTTCCTGGTGCAGCGTTTCGCGTGCGAGGCCCACGGCGCTAAATAGCCTTGGCAAACCTTGCTGGCTGCGGCGCTGTGTCCAGTCCAGCGCGGAGCCCTGTGGATCGGCATCCAGCAGGATGACCGACTGCCCGCGCATCGCCAGCTCGCCGGCGATGTGGGTGGCGAGCGTGGTCTTTCCCACGCCGCCTTTCTGGTTGAGCAGCGCGACGATCATGACCGGACCCTCCGTGTCGGAAAGCCCGCCTGTTGCCGCTGCGCTTCGCGTCCTGTGGCGGTTGTCCACCGAGGCGCGGCGCTGCTACTACCAGTTAGAGTATTTAAGTTAGGGAAGTTAGGAGAGGCCGAAACCCGCGCCAGTATTAGCTTTGCGGCCGGTTTTGTTGCCTGATAGCACGAGGATTCGTTGCCTGATAGCACGATACCTCTGTTGCCTGATAGCACGAGTCCGTCCACAGGCTGCGCAGCAGTTATCCCCGTGCCGTGGACGGCACGGGCCGGAACGTCAGCAGCGGCGAGGCAATGCCCGAGACGTACTCGATGCCCAACTGGTAGCCAGGCAAGGCTTGCCGCACCACCAGTGCGCGCAGGTCGGCGGCGAAGTCGTAGTACCGCGCCACGCTGCCCGACTTGCGGTACAGGTGCTGGAAGTCGAACTGCCAGCCGCCAGGCTGTCGCCCGCCGTGCTTGCGCACCAGGCGGTACAGCCATCGCTCGATCCCGCCCGTCAGCCGGAAATACGCCGGGTCGATGGTCAACACGAGGGCAGCATCGAGCACGCCCGCATAGAACCAGTCCGGCAGGATCAGTTCCAGCCCCAAGGGGGTGCCCTTGGCATCGGCCAGTTCCTTCCACTCGTTGATCCATGAGAAGCGATGCAGGCGCCGCCCGGTCGTCTCGCGGATCGACGTGGCCACGGTCGTGGACTGCAGCCGATCCAAGGCCGCCTTGAGGCGCTGGTAGTCGCGCAGCGACGTACCGCGCCCGATGAAGCGCAGGATCTCGTAGGGCGTGGCCTGCATCAGCCGCGACGGGCGCAAGCCCGCATCGCGGGCTTCCACAATCTGGCTTGCAGCCCAGATCAGGATGTCCGCATCCCAAATCGTGGCGATGCCATGCTCCTGCGTGCCCTCCACGCGGATCGTGATGCCGCTGGCGCGGAAGTCGATCGGCGCCGTGCGCCGCGACTTCGCCAGCGAGAAGAACGGAAAGGCCATCAAGTCCTGGCTGTCGCGCGGCGCCATGTCGCCCGGCAAGGCGCGGAACAGATCGAGCTGTTCGCGCTCTTGCATCGGTCGCTGCCGCATGGGCAGCGCGGGGCTGGACATGGCGAAGGCCACCCGCGCGCCAGCGATCAGCGCGCACGGCTGTCCGCCGAATGCTGCTCGGCGTACTCGGGCTCGGACGTGCTCTCGAAGCTGCGCTCGGCGGCCCAGGCATCGAGGTCGACCACGGCGTACATCACGCGGCGGCCGAACTTGCGGAACTTGGGACCGCCTCCCAGCACGCGCTGCTTTTCCAGCGTGCGCGGCGACAGGCGCAGGTACTCGGCGGCTTCGTCGTTGGTGAGATAGCGTTGGGGCTGCGCGGCAGCGGTCGAGACAGTAGCGGCAGGCCGCAAGGGAGCAGGACGCATGGTGAGAACCTCCATCGGTTGCAGGGCTCCGGCCACACAGCGCAACCGGATGAAGGCAGTCTCAGAAAACGAAGCCCTCCTGCTCAGGGTCGTTTTGCGCTCTCT
>NZ_KE148636.1:37111-39361 GCF_000410635.1 Comamonas sp. B-9 | reverse complement strand
CCAGCCGGCTGCGGCGTCCGCACCGAACAAGCCCTCGGCGACGTCGCGCAAGGACGCGCCCGCCAGGGTGGCGTCGAGCGCCTGCAGGGTGTGTAGCTCCAGCAGCGCCGCAGGCGGTGGCCTGGGCCGAGCCATTGACGCAGGCGTACCAGGCATAGGGGCCGCAGGGGCGGCGTGACGGCCACGATAGGCATGGGCCACGGCCATGCCGTCCTCCAGGCCAGGCGCCAGCGCATAGCGCTGGCAAAGGCTGGGGCTGCGCGCGATCAGCGCCAGACCCTTGCCGTCGTGCAGCAACTGCTTGTGGCCGGGGATGCGCCAGAACGCGAAGGCGGTGGCATCCGGAGGCGGATCGGCATCGGGGTGAAGCTGCACCACGGCCCCATGGCCGGGAAGCCAGGCCGGATGCGCGTCACGCGCATCCACGTCCGGGTCTTCCAGCAGACGCAAGCCCCAGCGATGCGCGGCATCGGGGCAGCGCGCACGGCGCAGCCAGTCGATCCGGTAGTCGGGATGGCGGCGCAGGTACTCCCAGGCCAGTGCGAGCGTGTCCAGACACAGGACGTAGAGGTAGGCGGCGGTCGGATACCAGTGCGCGAGGTGGTGCGGTTCGGCCATGACGCAAGCTCCCGTAGAGCAGGACGGCCGTCACTGGTTTCACACGCCAACGTCACCGCATCGAACTAGCATCCAATCGTGAATAAGCTGGTAGATTAGTAACTTGCGTGTCAAGACGAAAAGCATCCGATGGATTGCGCGGATCGTCTGAATGCGACGGTGGCGCGCGAGGAAATGCGGCCTCCTGCGCTATCCACCGTGCCCGATGGCACGGCTGGCGTCATGACCGTTTGCGTCAGGGTGGCACTGGTTTGGTGCAACAGTGCGGATTAAGACCTGACGGGTCTGGAGCAAGACCGAAATAGCCTCAATGCGCCCGGCTTGGCCGTGGCGCGAACGGCTCAATCGAGGACGGAACCGTTCTCCTGGGCCAGCCGCAGGTACTCCGACAACGGGCGCACCGCCCGGAAATACCGATCTCGCATCACGGGCTGTTTGCTCGGCCCGACGATGGATGCGAGGTCGGACAGCTTGATCTCGCCCAGCTCAGGCATGCTGATCCCCAAGTCGATCAGGCCATGGGCCGTATCGCCGTCAGCGGGGTCAAGCGACACCAGCAGCCAAGTGGCGTGTGCGTCCGGCGTGAACAACCGCACCACGGGCAGCGGGTCGATGGCCCGGCCAGCGGCCCGGACCCGGCCGTGTTCCAGCAGTTGCTTGCGCTCGTCCTCGGTCATGAGTTGGTTCATGGGCGTTACCTCATTCGCACAAAACCGCCGAAGCGTGAAAGCGCAAAACCGCATCGGCGGGTTTGTGGAAAGGCACGGATGCGGTTTTGTGCTTCTGTGAGAAGCTGCAGATACGGATTTCCGTAAAAGCACGAAAGCGGCAGGCGGGCATAGTTGAACACTATAGATTGTAGCCCTATAGGGCTCAATCGGATGTCATCTTGGATTTTGCGGAGATCCAGGGTTGGCAGCGAAACATACATTGTCGGAGGCACTAAAGACCATCAGGAAAGCACGTGGTTTGAGCCAGGAAGCGTTCTCGGACGTGTCCAGCCGCACCTACATGAGCACGCTGGAACGCGACCTCAAAAGCCCCACCTTGAACAAGCTGGCCGAGCTGTGCGAGGTCATGGAGGTGCACCCGCTCACGCTGCTGACGCTGGCCTATGCCGGCGACGACCTGCAGCAGGTCGATCAGCTGCTGGCGCAGGTGCGCCAGGAGTTGGAGACTGTGGCGAAGAAGAGTGACACGCCATAGCGTGCGACCGCGCTGGCGTGGCCGATCCGGTGCAGCCGGTTCGGGGACTTCAGGGGCGCCAAGCATCGCGCGGCGGGGAGAGGCCGCAGGGTTTTCCCCCGGAGGCAAGCGAAGCGCGCAGCTGCGATAGGGATTGAAGCCGAATGGCCATGACGGCGAAGTCGGCATGGGGCGCAGCCCGCAAAGCCCGGTCGGCGCAGTGCGCCGAATCGCCCTGCATTCGCCCTGGCAACACGAAGTCATGGTGATGCTGCCCGACCACCACCATCACGAAGCTGGGAGAGCCAAGCCTTCCAGTCTGCTGATCCAAGCAGTACAGCGCCCCGCCGCAGTGGGCGGGGCGCTGGCGGCCGTCAGGCCGCCTGGGGCTTGCTGCGCGACCAGATCAGGTCGTGCGTGCCGTTCTCTCCTTCGATCAGGCGGGCA
>NZ_KE148636.1:20779-36366 GCF_000410635.1 Comamonas sp. B-9 | reverse complement strand
CCAGCGTTGAGGACGGCACGCATTCGCACAACCTGCCGCAGCAAGCACCAGCGTGTTCGCCAGCTCCGTCCATTGCGGCGGGGCGCTGGCCGGGCCGATCCGGCATCGACGGTTCGGCGGCATCGAGGGGCGCCAAGCTCGCGCGGCGGGGATGGGCCTTGCGCCGATCCCCCGGAGGCAAGCGCAGCGCGCAGCGCCGCAGGCGCGAAGGCGTGAGTGGATTGAAGCCGAATGGCCGTGACAGCGAAGTCGGCACGGGGCGCAGCCCGAAAGCCCGGCGGCGCTACGCGCCGACACGCCCAGGCCGTTCTATATTTTGAGCAGGGAACGCAGAACACCATGACCATCCAGCTACGACACGAAACCACGAACGACATTGCCGCTATCGAGGCCGTGACCATTGCCGCCTTCGCCGATGCGCCGCACACCAGCCACACGGAGCAATTCATCGTGCGTGCATTGCGCGACGCTAGCGAACTGACGCTTTCCATCGTGGCCGAAGAACACGGCCAGGTCGTCGGCCATGTGGCTCTGTCGCCGGTGACTATCACCAACGACCACGGCCACAAGGCCAAAGGCTGGTGCGGCCTGGGGCCGATCTCCGTCCTGCCGCAGAGGCAGGGGCACGGCATCGGCTCGCGCCTGATGGAACAGGCGCTGTCTGAACTGCGGGCCATGCAGGCCGAAGGCTGTGTGCTGCTCGGAGAGCCCGCGTACTACGGGCGCTTTGGCTTCCAGGCCCATGCGGGCCTGCAACTGCCGGGCGTGCCGCCCGGCTATTTTCTCGCACTGGCCTTCCATGGGCCAGTGCCCGAAGGCATCGCGCAGTACAGCGATGCCTTCAACGCCGCCGCCTGAGTGCCAGTGAAGGCGGCGGCGTAATGCCCCGGCTATTCGGCTTCAACACCGGGCGCGGCCACCGCCGCGCCCGGATTATGCGTTTCACCGCGCCCAGGGCGGAACGGCCTGGGCGCGGTGCTGACGATGATCATTCCTTCGTTTCGATGATCCACCACACGGCACGCGGCAAGGCGCGGCCCGTGATGGGATG
Source organism: Comamonas sp. B-9 (assembly GCF_000410635.1). Classification (NCBI taxonomy): domain Bacteria; kingdom Pseudomonadati; phylum Pseudomonadota; class Betaproteobacteria; order Burkholderiales; family Comamonadaceae; genus Comamonas; species Comamonas sp. B-9. Next base: position 35,315 of record NZ_KE148636.1, on the reverse strand, counting down.
TATGTCGGTGAGGTCAGCGCGGGCCGACCAGCCCGAGGGCGGTCGGTAGCCGCGCACGTCGCCATCGCCGTGCCAGCGGCGGGCGCGCACCGTGCCGGGTGCATAGACCGCCGCCATGCGCGGGCGGTTGGTGGTGGTGCGGGTCATGGGGGCTTCTCCTTGCAGCGAAGCGCCCCGGTCGAAGCCGGGGCGCTTGCCTTCGGCGTGGGTCAAGCGGCCAGCGCCTCGGCGGGTTCATCCGCCATTGCCTCGGCATCCTCCGGGGCGTCCTGCTCCGGGCCTGCCTCCTGCGCGCTTTCCTTCACTGCCTGCTGCGGGCCTTCGACCTTAAAGATGGCAGGCATCCAACCCGCGCCATCGGCCAGCCGCTCGGCTTCGCTGGCAATGTCGGCCTTCTTCAGCTTCGCCAGCCGGGAAACCTGATCGGGCGCGTACTCGCCCACGGCTTGCAGAACTGCCGCCTTCGGAACGTGCTTGAAATACCCCTCGGCGGTCGGCTGCCACCATGCGGCCATGTCGAGGCCCACGGCCTGCGCCAGTTCCTCGCCGGGCTGGTGCGGTGTGGCGCGAGGCGTCACCACGTCCACCGTGGAAGCCACGCACACGGCCAGCAGCTTGACCAGTTCGCCTTGCTCCATCGCCAGCAGCGCGGCAAACAGTTCGGCGCTGTCCTCGGGCAGCTTGCCGCTCCACGCCTGCTGCAATTCACGCAGCGCCACAGCGGCGGGTGACTCGGGCCAGTCCGGGGCCATGCCGTCCAGCCGGTCTTGGACTTTCAGGCTCACGCCCAGCGGCAGGTCGCGCCCGTAGTAGCGGCCCTGCAAGACGGTCTGCACCATGCCATGCACCAGCGCGGCCACCGCCACCTGCGGATGCCGGGCCACCTCGATTTGCAGCGCGGCGGTGCGATGGGCGCTCAGGCGCTGGGCCAGTCGGTCGGAAATCGCTGCTGCCTTGGGCGGCTCGTCGTCCTCGCCTTCGTCATCGTTCGCGGCATCTGGGTCGCTGAACCCTTGGCGCAGCTTCTCCAGTGTGCGCAGTGCCTTGGCCTCGGCCTCGCGCAGCAGTCCGCGATGAATCACCACCTCGCCGTTGCGGCCGATGGTGACGATGGCCCCGGCTGCGGCCTTCACGTTCGCGCCGTACCCCTGCAAGCCGTCTTCCAGCGCCTGCAACTGCTCGCCCAGCCGCTCGCCTTCCTCTTGCAGCGCATCGGCCTTGTCCTCGTCGTCGGCGTCCGTCGCGGCATCAATGGCTTCGGCCACCTCCTGCATCTTGGCTTGCAGCCTCTCGATGCGCTGTGCTTCGCGCTTGTTCGGCTCGCGGCGCTCCCTCGGCGCACGCTGGAAGGCGTGCAGATCGGCAGGGGTCACGCCCGGCGTGGCATCAGCCCAAGCCCAGCCCTCGGCCTTCACCTCTGCGGCGATGCCCGCCAGCTTGTCTTGCGCCAGTCGTTCCAGCAGCGCGGCGTCGGTCAGGTACACGCCTGCATCGCCCTCCGCGAACAGGTCGCGGCGGATGCCGCCGCCCGCCTGCTCGTAGGTGTCCAGCCCGACGAAGCGCACCAGCGGATGCCGGTAGGCGTCAATCTCGCGCTCCGTCAGACGTTCGCGCAAGTGCGAGGGTTGGCGCTGCCATTGCGGCGCATCGTAGAACGCGCATTCCTGCGCGGCGTGGTCGTCGGTGATGGAGAGCGCCATCAGCTGATCGAGGCTCACGGCATCGGCCCGGTAGTCCTCCATCAAACGCGGCGAGACATTGGCGAGCTTCAAGCGGCGCTGCACCACCAGCGGCGTAACGGAGAAATCCGCCGCAATGTCCTCAATCGGTCGGCCTTCGGCCACCAGCGCGGCGAAGGCTTCAAACTGGTCTGCTGGGTGCATGGCTTCGCGCTGCACGTTCTCGGTCAGGCTGGCGGTGCGGGCCGTGCCATCGGCCACCTGCAGGCAAGGCACGTCCCAATCCTTGGCGATACGGTGCTTCTTTGCCAGCAGCTTGAGGGCCGCAAAGCGTCGGCCACCTGCCACCACCTCGTAATGCAGGTCATCGGCGGCGGGAATCACGATCAGGTTTTGCAGCAGGCCCACGCGCTGAATGCTCGCGGCCAGCTCGGGGATGGACATGCGCGGGACGGTCTTGCGCACGTTGCGGCCCGTGGGGCGCAGCCCCAGCCGCGACAGCCGAACCAGAATCATGTGCTTGCTCGGGTCGGCGGCTTGCAGCACGTTTGCGCGGCTGTCGAGGGCTTGAGCTTCGGTGTAAGTAACGGCGTTCATGGTGAATCTCCAATCAAGTGAAACAAGGGAATGGAGGGGAAACCGCCCCTCCGGCGGGGAACACGTCAGAGGGGGTCAGGCCTTGAGGGCGCGCATGCCATCGGCCAGCAGCCACAGGGCGGGGTTCAGGCGAATGTCCGAATCAATGCCCTGCACGGGGCGGGTCTGCTGTCTGCGGCCATTGGCGGCGCGGCCATGCAATCCGCCCTTGGTCAGGTTCTCCTGCGTGCGGTTGAACACGCTCCACAGGTCGGGGCGGCGGTCGTCGAAGCGGCGCGGCATCAGGATTTGCGATTCCGTGACGGGCGCGGGCTTGGTTGGGTCGTCGTACTTGAGGGCCAGCGCGGCGCGGGCGAACACTTCCGATTCCCCGGCATCCAGCGTGATGGCCTGCATGGATTCGCGCGATTCCTGCGCATGCTCGAAGCCGCTCAGCACCTGATAGGCGCCCTCGATGACATGGCCCGCCACGTCGCCCTTGTGGGGCACGCGCACATCGCCCACGGTGTCGCCGCAGACAAGGCCATTGCTGCAAACGAAGCGGAACATGCCACCCAGTAATTGATAGCTGCTCGTGCCGTCGTGCGAGTTCAGCAGGATGATTTCATTGGCTTCGCGGGCGTTGATCTGGTTGGCGTGGCGCAGGCGCAGCATGTGTTTCGTGTGCTCGCGCCGGCCCTCGTTGCGAACGCGGGTCTGGCACACCATGAAGGGCTGAAACCCCTCTTTGCGAAGCTCGGTCAGCACGGCGGCGGTGGGGATGTAGCTGTACCGCTCGGAACGGCTTTCATGGGGGGCATCCGCGAAGATGGACGGGGCCACGCGGCGGATCTGGTCATCGGACAGCGGGGAGTCGCTGCGCAATGCGGGGGAATGGGAAGCGAAGCGGGATGCGAGTTGCATGGTCTTTCTCCTGAACAAAAAGGCTGTTGAAGAAAACCGCACACCGGATTCCAAGATTCGAAGCCCAGCCTTTCGGCTGTTCGGTGCGGGCGGCGCGAGGAACCCGGTTGTCCCTGTTTCCACCGTCTTTCCTGAGTTCATCGCCCGCGACGAAAGGGAGCGCGCGGACGGGGGCCGTCAAGGAAACAAGCGCAGGGTGGGGCGGCCCGCAGGCGCAGCCGAGGACACGGACCCGCGCGCCTTGACGGCACACGGCCGCGGGCTACAGTCGCGGACAAGGTGATGAAGTCAGGGAAGAGGACTGGACATGGCAACGGCCATCCCACAAGCCGACCGCACGGCAAGCGAAGCGCGCAGGCTCGAAGCTGGAAGCCGGGCCGGAGGCGTCAGCCGAACGGAGTGAGGGAACGATCGAAGCCCGAAGGGGGCGAGACGCCGCAGGCGGCTCGATGCGCTAGCACGAGAGCGCGACCGGCCATCTCCCAGGTGGCCGGGGACGCCCACATGACTTCAATGAAATCCCCGTGGACAGCTACCCACCCAGCCATCGGCAAAATGGCAATGGCATGGACATACGAGCCCTACAAGACGATGAACTGATGGCCCAGGCCCGAGACTGGCGGCAACGGGCACTGCGCGGCGAGAAGGACGCACGCGGCCTCGCGCACGAACTGGAATGCGAAGTGCGCCGGCGCTTCCCCAGGAACAATGCGCCCCATGCACTGCCGCCGATCCAATTGCTCGGCGCCGTGCCGCAAACACCCCAGCGGCGCTGGAAGCCCTGGTAAGCACCGGCTCAAAGGCAGCCCGCCCGCATGACTGCGCCACGGCCGATCGGCGCTGATCCCGAAATCCCCCCGAAATAGCGCGAATTTCGAGTGGCCCGGTCACGGGCCAATGCCTACCGTGGAATCTCCACCTTCTGGAGAACCACCATGAGCGATCCCATGCAACCCGGAACGCCTGCGCCTGGAGCAGAAGGGCCTGGCATCTTTCTGCCGACCCTCATCTGGACCACCGACCGCAAGACGGTAGGCAACGAGATGCAGCGCCTGCTGGGACGGCGCGCACAGCTCAACGTCCTGCTGTCCGCCTCCGAAGAAACGGACGACGGCACCACCTGGTACGCAATGGCCCAGGCCACGCTGAACCAGCTGGACTGCGATATCGAACGTCTCTTCGAGTGGCTGGGCGACTACGAACCCGACACACCCACGCCCGAAGTGCCATCGTAATGTCCGGCATGAAGGGAGCGATCCGGCACCAGCCGGTTCGCTGCGCGAGAGGGGCGCCAAGCCTGCGCGGCGGGGATAGCCCGCAGGGCTTTCCCCTGGAGGCAAGCGCAGCGCGTAGCGCCCCGCCAGGGGCGCGAAGGCATCAGGCCGGGTCGTCGGGGCGCAGGCTGGCTTCCGACACCGGCATCCACGGCGATGACGAGTCCAGCAGGTAGCGCGCACCGCGCGCGTACAGGCCCGAAAGTCCGCTGGGACGATAAAACCCGGTGACGCGGCACCGGAACTGTGCGCCAAACCCGTTGGTATAGATCACCGCGTCGCCGAGCGCAAAGCGCAAGGGCTGGCCGTTCTCCGGTGGGAACGGCTTGAACGCATCATGCTCTGCCGTGATTTCGAGGATGTAGTCGTGGTGGCTGCTCATGGCCTTGACCTCCTGAAATGATTGAGAACGCTCAGGAGCGCCTTGCGGCGCCCCAGAACCAGGTCAGACAACGACACGCCCCGCCAGCCGCGCATCGCGCGCATAGGCGCTCAGCCGCTTCTCGGCACGAAAGTGCAGATCCCGCTCTACCGGCAAGCCCAGCCGCCCGCGCACGGTCGCCAGTTCGGAAAAACTGACCCAGCCGATTTCCGGCATCCCTAGGCCCAGGTCGCAAAGACCGAAGGCGTGATCGTGGTCATCGGGATCAATCTCGGTCAGCAGCCAGGTCGCGCCGGCATCCGGCGTGAACAGCTTGACCACTGGGGCCGGATCGAAGTCCGGGTTCTCCAAGGATTCGCGGCCGTTGGCCAGCAGCACGATGCGCTGCTCGTCCGTGATGAATGCGTGGTTCATGGTGAACTCCTGTAAGGTTACCGGGCGGAATTGCCCAGCCCTTGCAGGGCACGGCGCAGCGCAAGCAGTCAAAGATCGAAGACGGCCGCCAGGCCGCAAGCGCCGAAGGTGCGCAGTCATTGACGGCGAGCACGCCGTGGCACGATGAAGGGAACAGCAAGCCGCCACACCTCACCACGCAGCCACCCCGGTATTGACAAGCGTAGCGCGCAGGTCCGAAGCGTCAGTCCAGATCAGAGCGTCCGGGCTTGAAGCCGGATGACTGCGATTCGGCACGAAGCTCGGGGCGCAGCCCATGAGCCCGACGAAGGAACGTCGGGATGCAGGCCAAGTTGTCAGCAGGCAGTTGAAAAGTGGTGCTGGCCTTCAGGCGCTGTCAATTTTCTTGATCTTCCGGATACGCCGCCTGGGGAATCGGCACCCAGCCATCGCGGGTGATGCCTGCCCCGATGCGTATGTTCTGGCTTTCAGTTGCCGCCCAGTGCCCACCCCGGTGCAATACGGCGCGAATCACCGACTTCCGCGGATGATCCTCATCCGCCTTGGCAGAACTGCATATGGCATTCCAATGGTGCTTGTCCGGCATACTGTTCAACCGTGGGCCGAGCAGTTGATCCAAGACTTCGGTCGAAACGTTGTGTCGCCCGCCGTGATGGGGCACTTGGAAATACCGAATACCTGGCAGCGCGAGTCCCACGAAAGGTGCGTAGTCGATCACCTCCTGCAGTGCTTCACGCCCGGCATCGCCAGTAAGCATGACGCGATGACCGTTCAAGACAGCCGACTGCACCACACTCATTTCATTCTCACGACTGGTCGGCTCAGGCGGGAAATATTCCTCGCCCCACAGGGACTTGATGTAGGCGGTCGCGGCCTTCACTGCCCGGAATATGCTGCTCAGCGCGCTATCAAAAGCACTTTCTTCGACAGCTTCCGGTGTCTTCGCGGAGTCCACGATCAGGTCCAAGTAGCGCCCCAGGGTAGGTGCCATGACCGCGAACGGACCGATGCTCTGCCCCTGAAGGGGGGCATGGATTGGAATTCCCTTCTCCACCGCAATATCCTCAAGAATTGCCGTGGCATCGTAGATTGAGCGCAACTTCCGTCGCAGGGCTTCAACCGATTCATAGGTCTCAAAGCGATCGATCAACTGGTCCGCGTATATCCACGGCCGGTTGATCCAAAGATTCCTGACCGTGCATTGCTCCAGGACTTTTCGTAGTCCGTTGGCGTGATCGCGATCTGGGTGCGTGAGGATCACATGGTCGATGACTGTTGTTCCATAGTACGTCTTCAGATGCTCGACTATCTGATCACCCGTATCCAGATACCCACCGTCAACAACGTGCACGCCCTCGGTGCCATTCACCGAGTAGCGCAGCGTGATCGCGTCCCCGCTTTTCGCTGTTTCGACGCCAAGAAAGTCGATCTCGAAGTAGTCAGCCATACATCCCTCTTGTTTTATGCCAACAAAGTGCCGGTGGCTTTGCACCTACCAGCGATCCACCGCACACGTGAGTCCTGTCGGAGTCCATACCAACGACACGGCCGGAAGGCCGCCAGCATCCTCGGCGATGCCGCGCAATGTATTTCGGTCGATACCCGAATGTGCGCCGCCTTTCGGGTGGCTGTGCCACGTTCCTATAAAGGCGAGATACCCCAAAGAGGCCGCGTTTGCGGCGCGCAAATTTTGAACAAGCCCGTTGGTTCCGAGGACGAAGCGGGCGGCCTCTCGAACACTGTCAGGCGGTGCCTCAACAAGGCCTGCAATGGTGATGGTTCGATTTTCAAACGAGATGCGGCCGATCAAGGCGCCGCCTGTTTCCAGAGCACCCCAGCGCAGCGCATCAGCATGGATTGCTTGCGCAACTGGGGACAGGACCCGAATGTTCCAGCCACCATCGTCTGCGACTTCAAGCGCAGTGGTCGGGCCAAGGCTGGCGCGGGTCCATGCCATTCCAAGGCCTTCGGCATCTGAGATTCCGGCGCAAAGCGTCGCTTCCTTCGGAAGCCCATCAACGAGCCATCGTTCCAGTTGCAGGCCGGCCAGTGACGTCGACCGCGAAACAACGGCGTCAGACATAGGCATCGTCAGCGAATGACAGTTGTCACCCACGAAAATCCGAGTCGGCTCAGACGTCTCGCCGGCAATCGACGCACGCAGTTCCGGTGCAAACCGGCAGCACTCGAACAAGAACGCCGTGAGGTCGTCAACTCGGCCGGCACGGCCAGCTCCTTCGAGCAATACCGCCACACAGCGCCCCTGACCATACATCGCGATCCGTGCCAATCGGGCTGGGGATTGATCCAACGCTGCCGATTGTGTTTCTGCAGCCAGCACCTGAAGTGACGCCGTCGCATCCACGATGAGGGCCGCATCCTGCGGAACGGTTGCCGCAAACTGTTCCGGATCGACCAAAAGAGTCACTGCGTCGGTGTCGAACGCTCGCGATTGAAGATGCGACAGCGATTCAAAGGCTGTCTTCATCAGCGCCGACTTCCGAGGCGGAACCAGAACTGATGCCCGCTCAATGAGTGCATGCCGCGCGGCGTTGTGAGGCGACATGGGTTCGTTGTCGACGAAAGTCATCGAACCAAAGCCCGCTCGCCCCAGTTGCATCGCGACTTTCGATCCCACGCTTCCGCAGCCGAGCACGACCAGCGGCTGTGATGTGGCTGCGTATGGAATGCCGGACGTCCTTGCCAGCAGTTCAGGAGACAACGCATGCGCGTGAAAGGCCGGGTGAACCGTGGCGTTACGCTCCAGGAGCGATTGAGCGTTGAGTTCATAGCGCACCACATAGGGCAATACCTCGACACTCCTCCCTGGCGAGCCCACAAGCGACGCTGGCCTTTGCACAGCCAGAATCACAATCGCGTACAAACCATGCACCCAGCCATGCGAGTCCTGTCGCATATCCAGGATTGAGCGTCCGAAATAACCGTCCACTTCCTGGGCCAAAGCGTCGCGATCAATACCAAGCTCCGCTGCTCGATCGAGCAGCGTCGCGAGATCGACAACTGTCTCTGGTTGATAGCGTCCGATCACATGCGGGAGGCCGTCGGTCATCGGAGCGCGCGCGATGAAGGCCGCGGCATGGCCGTTCCCCCATTTGCCCAGCTTGTCGTTGTGAACATCCTGATAAAACACAGGATCGACTTGTGCGGTCAGTTCGGCGTTGATGATGGCGTACAGACCGCCATCGATCGTCACGTAGCCTGCGGGAACCACCAGAATCGTGCCGTCAGCGGGAGCGGCGGCCGCGACCTTCTCGGCACTGAATACAACGGTCGAAGGACAGCTGTCTCGGCGCGTTGGTTCCCACCCCTGCTCCAGGTCCAGGAGTGTTCCGGCCGCGGCCTTGTGCAGCCAGTCGATCAACTGATCGACAACGGCGTCCAGGCCAAACCGATGCAGCAGCTCGTTCAACGACCCTTCGAATAGGCACGGCGAGACTAACTCGCCTTGGCGATGGGGGTTGATGTGCGGCAAGTTGAGCGGGAAGTCCGCACGTAAGAAGGGCTCGGGTGCAGACAGGGGCCAGTCACTACCGAATACCAGCACGCACGTCTCGACGGTGCGCACTCCGGTCTCAGAGATACCATTGCGCCGAGACCTGTTCGGCAGTTGGACCGCAACATCGACTTCAATCTCCGTCGATGCACCAGTTGTCCTTGGCTCGCCAACGCGGATAAGGCCTCGATGCCGCTGAAGTTGATGCAGTGCGTCTGCGATGGTGCCCGTCATGATGCTCCGTGCGGCATGGGGGTGCGCGCAGAGGTCACCACGGCAGCGGCCTTCGATCCGGACTCCTTCTTCGAGGGAGGTTGCACACCCTGAGCGGTTACGGTGAAAACGAGCGGTTCCACGGACTTTTCGCTGGGGTACTCGCCTGTGCAGTAGAACTCGCCTTTTGCTTCGTCCACGATCGTCACGTACTCACGCTTCGCACGGATGCAGGGCGGATCGCTGTCATCATCTGCAATCGGCTTGCAGCTGGCGACGATGACGGCGCCGTCACGGGTCTGCGAAAGCGCCTTGCGAGCATCAGCATCGAGCTTGGCTTTTTCACGGTAGTCGGACCAGCTGTCATAGGACAGCGAATGCCAGGAACAATGATGAGGCGCCTGCATGATGTCGTACTCAAGCACATCTGCTTCAGCCTTGTGGCGTTGCCACTGGCGGTTCCAGATGAACACCTCAGCATCGCCACCAGTAAGGAATTTCGCACCATCCGGCGTCTGCGCGTCAGCCGCCAACGTGATGTTCAGAATAACGCTGGACTGGTTCTTGACCAGGCACTCTTCCTCTTCCTCGTCATCCTGGGCGTCCAGTGGAGCCAAAAGAAACGCAGAAAAGAATGCGGAACTCTTGCCATTGATCGTTGAAAAGCGCGTGTCCACCTTCCGCACAATCGAAGTGAGATCATCGGTTTTTCCGTCGATGTCCTCGCCCATGATCTGAATGCGGTCACCGTTCCCGACGGCGAAATTCTTGTCACGGTTCAGTTGCACGCGCCGACGCGCCTCCGTGTTGAATGCCTTGGCGTCGTCGCTCAAGGTGTGCGTCTTGCTGGCGCGTCGAAACACGATCGGGGACGACCACATCTCGCGGATCACGATTTTCTTGTCCTTGTCGTCCTTCTTGTCGTCCGGGTACTTGTCGAGTGGCCCTAGGTAGAAGTGTCGCTTCAACCCTCGGCAATGGTCTTGATCCGGGTGGCTCAGCAGGAACGCATCGACATACGGCCTGCCGTTCTCATCCTTCTTCAGTCGTTCGCGCAAATCCTTGGCGACATCGCGCGCCTCCCCGTCAGGGTCGTCGGCGTCTTGCCTGATGTTTACGTCGATCAGCAGAGTCGTCGCGTCGAGATCGCCGAACTTGATGAGGGTCATGTCCCCGTTGTCGACGGGAAAAAACGTGATGGTTGTAGGCACTGGGGTCTCCGGGTAGACGACCGAAGGATGATCGCGTATAGTTAATGTACGACGATTTTTTATATCCGTCTACTTTTTAGGCGTGACTGATGCAAAAACCTTCCGTTCCTGCCGCCGAACCTGCTGAGCCTAAGGGGCTAAGTTGGGGGCTGGAGAGCAGACTTCAATTCATCGATTTCCGTCTGCGCTGGGAGCGGCGCATCAACCGGATGGATCTCACCGAGCACTTTGGTATTTCGGTCCCGCAGGCATCGCTGGACATTTCCAAGTACATGGAGTTGGCGCCGAGCAACCTGACTTACGACCGCAGCTCCAAGACCTACACGGCAGCGCAGAGTTTTCACCCGCTTTACCAACGAAGCTCGGCGCAACGCTATCTAGCAGAACTGCTAGCGACAAAGATGGGAATTGTCGAGCCGACGGCCAGCTTCATCGGCTCCGCGCCGGAGACAGATTGGGCCCCGTCCCCTTGGCGCACGATCAATGAGCAGACCGTCGAAGCAGTGGTGCGCGCAATCCGCCAGCAGGAATCCATTCTGGTGAGCTACCAGTCCATGACGTCGTTGGATGAATCGGTTCGCTTGCTGTCTCCCCACGCCCTTGGCAATGACGGTTTTCGCTGGCACATGCGCGCGTTTTGCCACAAGCGCCAGCGCTTCAGCGATTTCGTCCTTGCTCGAATCCTGCGCATCGATGGCTTCGAGGCGACCCAAGTGGACTCCAACCAAGATTCGCATTGGCAAACTGTATTGACGCTGGTACTTGCACCGCATCCCGATTTGCCTGCAGCCAAGAAACGAGTCTTAGAGTTGGACTACGGCATGGAAGATGGAGAGGTCAAACTTCCATGCCGCCAAGCGTTTCTGTACTACACGCTGAGACGTTTGGGTTTGCATACCAAGGAAGCACCAGACCCCCTCGCACAGCAGATCACGCTAAAAAACCGCGATGAAATCCAACCCTATATCGACGCCTTGGCGGCACAGGCCTGACTTCACATGACAACAATTTTTGAACTGGTCAAAGACCCCTACGAGCGCAAGGCACGTGTTATCCCTGGCCTTCTTGTGGCCTTACCCGTGCTGGTGCCGCTGTTGTGCGTCTACGGGGCTCGGCACCCTGTGCTTACAGGTGTGATCGGCCTGCTGGGCGGCTGCGGCGCTATCTATGCACTCGCGAGCGTAGCGCGCGGACGTGGTAAAAAACTTGAAGAGATGCTGGTCTCAAAATGGGGTGGCATGCCCACGACCATCGCACTACGCCACCGCGACAAGTTCCTTGATGGTGTCAGCAAGCAGCGTTATCACACGGCGATCACTGCCAAGTTGGGTATCGCCATGCCAACGGCAGAAGAAGAATCAGCAAACCCAGACAAGGCAGACGACATCTACATCGGTGCCACTAAGCGGCTTCGCGAACTCACGCGTTCCAACAAGCAGCTCTTGCTGAAAGAGAACATCGCCTATGGATTTCATCGCAACATGCTGGCGATGAAGCCTGTCGGTATCCTGTCGTGCCTCATGGGCGTCGTCTACGGATTGTTGATTGCAAAGATTTTGCAGGTAGCACCTCTCCAATTTGACTTGGTGCACCTTGCCGATCCAGGGCTTGCCGCAGGCTTGACATTGCTCATTTCGCTGGCGCTACTTGCCGCATGGCTACTGTATTTCGATCAGGACGCAGTAAGGCGGATGGGATTCGTCTATGCGGAACGTTTGTTTGAATGTTTGCCGTCGTTGCCTTCTTCCTCCTCACGGAAGAAAGCCGTAAAACCGACTACAGACTGAGGTTCTGCCCAATCTCCAAACAGGCGTATAGCTCCGCAGGTGTGTCTACCGCTTCCACGTCTTGGGACGAATCGTTCCGCGAGACTCCAGCAAGAGCCGCGTGCTTTCCAGTTCCTTTTGCAGCACATCGGTATCCGGCAGAACCATCCGGTAGTTCGCCGCCATGACCTTGGTGGGTAAGCCCTCCAGCGCATACCGCGCCAGGGCGAGCCCCTTGTCGGCACAAAGAATCAGCCCCACCGGCGGGTTCTCCTCGGGATAGGCCCAGTGTTCCTTGGCATAGTTGCAGTACATGTGCATCTGGCCCACGTCCGCATGCGTCAGACTCCCCAGCTTCAGGTCGATGATGACCAGGCAGCGTAACTTGCGATGGAACAGCAGCAAGTCCACCCGATACCAGGTCTGGTCGATGCGCAAGCGCCGCTGCCGTCCAATGAAGGTGAACCCTTCACCCAATTCGAGCAGGAAGTCTTCCAGCCGCCGGATCAAGGCGGCCTCCAGATCGGACTCCGAATACTCGTCCTTGAGGTCGAGGAACTCCAGCACATAGGGGTCTTTGATGGCATCGCCGGGCGCGACGGCATCTTCGGGCTTGGCCACCGCGCCCTTGGCCAGCATCGCCGCCTTGTTTTTCGACAGCGCCGTGCGCTCGTAGAACTGGCTGCCGATCTGCCGATCCAACTGGCGCACGCTCCAGCCGCCGCGCAAGGCCTCGGCTTCATAGAACTGGCGCGCATGCTCGTCCTTGACCGACAACAGCCGCACATAGGCCGACCACGGCAGCGTGAAGACCTGCGCCAGCTCGTCCAGCCGCCAAGGCCGCACTGGCTCCGGGGAAGATTCGCCAGACACTGTCTGGCGAATTGGCCGGGTCAGAAAAAACGACCGCATCTGCTGCAGGTTCTGACGGCTGAAGCCACGGCCGAACTGCTGGGTGAGGTCGCTTGCCAGCCGCTCGATCAACTGCTCGCCATAACCCGCGCGCCGCTTGCCCTGTTGCTCGGCCTCCACGATGCGGCGGCCAATCTCCCAGTAGCTGGCCGTCATCAGCGCATTGACGCTGCGCGCTGCCGTCTGGCGCGCGGCATCGAGCAGATCCACGATGCCGCCGTGGATGCCGGCGTAGCCGGCAGGCACGGCGGCGGGTGCGACTCCCGCCATCGCAGGCGCCTTCTTGGTCATGCAGCCACCTCCGCAGGCCGCTGCGCCTCGGTGATCGTCTTGCGCCGGTTCGCCACCAGCTCGGCCGCCTTGCGCACCGGATCGTCCTCGGTGTGGACGTAGCGCATGAACATCGCCACGGTCTTGTGCGCCGTCAGCGCCATGCCGACCTTGACCGGGATGCCCGAGTTGGCAATGTCGGTCGCGGAGCGGTGGCGGATGCCATGCGTGCCGACGTGCGTGGCGCCCGCCGCCTTGAGGGCGCGGCTCCAGCCGCCGTAATACTCGCCCGTGGTCAGGTGCTTGCCGGGATGGCTTGGAGACGGCAGCACATAGGGAGTGCCTTCCTGCCGTGGCGCCGTCGAGAGCAGTCGATAGGCTTCCTCGCTCATGGGCTTGGACATGCCGCCCGTCTTGCTGTCCGGCCAGACCACGCGGCGGTTGTCCAGGTCCACCCAATCCCATCGGAGCGTCACGATTTCGGAGCGGCGGCCGGCGAACTCGAATTGAAGGCGGATCGCCAGCGGGATGACGTAGTTCTCCAGACCCTCGGCTTCGATGTGCTCCAGTCGCCGAAACAGCTTGCCCATGTCCTCGTCGCTGATGAGGTGGGTGGCCTTGCCGTTGGGGTACATCGGGACGTGGCGGCAGGGGTTGGTGCCGTCAGGCCGGTGGCCCCACACCTCGGCCAGGTTGAACATCTTGCGCATCACGCTGAAAGCACGGTTGGCCTCGGCCGGCTTGTGCGCCATCTTCTTCATCGCCGTGGCCACGTCCGGGCGCTTCACGTCCTGGACCTTCAAACGGCCCAGCATCGGAACGATGCAGCGGTCGATGACGGCCTGATACCCGCGCTGGGTGCTGGGCTTGTTGCGCTGCTTGGAGTAATCCTCCATGAACTTGGTACACAGCTCCTTGACCGTGGGGGCTGAACGGGCGGCGGCCTTGGCCGCGCTGGGGTCGCCGCCCCGGCGCACCTCGGCCAGCCATTCCTGGGCCAGCGAGCGGGCCTGCTCGACGGTCAGTTCCCCGTACAGGCCCAGGGCGGGCTTGCGCCGCTCGCCAGCGTTCGTGCGGTACTGGAGCATGAACACCTTGCGGCCCGCTGGTGTAACCTTGCACAGGAAGCCGGGCACCAGCGTGTCCCGGAGTTCGACGGCCTGCGCCTGGGGTTGTGCCGCATCGACTGCGGACTTGGTGAGCTTGAGTTTTGCCACGATGACTCCTCGGAAAGACCCGATTCCCAAGAGCCATGTAGGGGCCATCAGAGGGGAAGCCGGGTCAGGTTTCGGAAAGCACCGGCATATGTTGGACTCGCCTAAGTTATTGATAAACCTGCTGTATCGGGCTTCGGCGTAGTCCAGCAAAGTTCGGTGCTGGAGTCATGGTGAAATGAAAAAA
>NZ_KE148636.1:0-20769 GCF_000410635.1 Comamonas sp. B-9 | reverse complement strand
GGTGCGGGAGTCATGGTGAAATGAAAAACCCCCGCCGTAGCGGGGAGGGGGAGAGTTCGGAAAAACCGGCAGTGGCTGCCGGATCAGAGCGCCTTTTTGACCGGTTGGCGCGCCTGGTGGCGGCGTGGGTCATGGGTGCCCAGTTGGCGCTCAACCTGGATAATGCGGCTGCCGCTGGCGGCCTGGCCGATGCGTTGCTGGCTGCTATTGAGCGGCTGGGCATGCGCCATCGCCGATGTGACCGCAATCGATGCAAACAGCATCACGCTGCGGGCGTCAAAGGAATGGGCGAAAAACTTGCCAGACATCTGTAGATCCTTTCGTCATTCAGACATGGCTCTATTGAACCCGGAATCGGCCGGTTTTGCTATCATTTTTGCTTAGTGTTGCCTCGGCTACATATTTCCTGTGCCGGTAACAGAAAATAGGCCCTGGTTCACCGCTGCTTTACAAGGATTACCCATGGGCAACCGTCTCTCCCAAATTGCGACCAGAACCGGTGACGATGGCAGCACCGGCCTGGGCGACAACAGCCGCGTCTCCAAGGCCAGCGGCCGGCCCCAGGCGATGGGCGATGTCGACGAGCTCAACTCCCACATCGGCCTGCTGCTGTGCGAGTTGCTGCCCGCCGATGTGCGCGAGCTGCTGGTCGATATCCAGCACCAGCTGTTCAACCTGGGCGGCGAGCTGTCCATGCCCGGCTACGAGCTGCTCAAGGACGATGCATTGCTGCAGCTCGACACTGCACTGGCGCACTACAACGCGCAGCTGCCGCGCCTGGCCGAATTCATCCTGCCCGCCGGCACGCGTGCGGCGGCGCAGGCCCATGTCTGTCGCACCGTCGCGCGCCGCGCCGAGCGCATGGTGGTGGCGCTGGAGCAGGGCGAGGCCATGCGCCCCGCGCCGCGCCAGTACCTCAACCGCCTGTCCGATCTGCTGTTCGTGCTGGCCCGCGTGCTCAACCGCGTCGATGGCGGTGACGATGTGTACTGGAAGAGCGCACGGCTGGCGCGCATGCAGGCCGATGATGGCCACGGCGGCCCCGGCGACAACAACATCGGCGCGGGCCGCTGACCCCCGAGGCCCCGCCCATGCGCCTGCGCCATATCGAAGTCTTCAACGCGGTGATGCACACCGGCAGCGTCAGCGCTGCGGCGCGCCTCATCAACATCTCGCAGCCGGCCGTCAGCCGCACCTTGCAGCATGCGGAGCTGCAGCTGGGCTTTGCGCTGTTCCAGCGCAGCAAGGGGCGGCTGGCGCCGACCAGCGAGGCGCTGGCCTTGCTGCCGCACATGGAAAAGCTGTTTGCCCAGCTCGAAGAGGTGCAGCGCCTCGCTGACAGCCTGCGCCAGGGCCGCGACAGCGATTCGCTGCGCATTGCCAGCGTGCTGGCGCTGGGCCACGAGGTGCTGCCCCGGGCGCTGGCGCAGTTCAAGCAAAAGCACCCGCATGTCAGCGTCAGCCTGCAGTCGCTGCATTCGCCGCAGATCGTCTCGGCGCTGATGATGCAGGAGGCCGATGTCGGCTTTGTGCTGAGCAATGTGCAGCAGGCCAGCCTGCAGCAGGAGAACCTCGCCCGCGTGCCCATGGTCTGCGTGGTGCCCAAGGGCATGCTGCCGCCCTTCAAGCTGCGCGCGGGCAGCCTCTCGCTCGATGACCTGACCGGTGTGCCCACCATCAGCCTCGATGCGCAGGACCCGATTGGCATGCTGCTGAGCCAGCTGGCGCGGGAATCGAGCGCCGGTTTGAACCACTATGTGACCGTGCAGACCTACCACACGGCGCTGGCCATGGCCCACCACGGCCTGGGTGTGGCCATGGTCGATGGCTGCACCGCCTTGTCGGCCGATGCGAGCAAGGTCGATGTGCTGCCGCTGGTGCCCGGCCTGCAGGTGCCGGTCAATGCGATCCGCGCGGTCTCGCAGCCGCAATCACTGCTGGTCAAGGCGATCACGCGCGAGATGCAGAAGGTGCTGGCGGCGCAGCTGTAAGCCGCAGCGCCATTGCGCGATTGTGCGGTTCAGGCAGCCTGGCCGATCTCGTAAGCCAGCTGTGCCGCCGTGCCAAACGCCAAGGTAAAACCCAGCGCGCCGTGGCCGGTGTTGATCCACAAATTGCCCGCGCCTGCCGATTGCGCAATCGGCACGGCAGTCGGCGTGGCAGGGCGCAGGCCGGCCCAGGGCTGGACCTGCACAAAATCGCTGCAGCCGGGAAACACCGCCTCGGTGGAGGCGCAGAGGCTCTGGATCTTGTCCTGCGGAATGCGCAGGTCGTGGCCCACCAGCTCCACCATGCCGGCCACGCGCAGGCGCTCGCCAATGCGCGCAAACACCACCTTGCGTGCGCTGTCGGTGATGCTCACCGTCGGTGCCTTGTGGCCGGCTGCTGCCACATCCAGGGTGATGCTGTAGCCCTTGAGCGGGTAGACCGGCAGGTCTACGCCCAGCGGCTTGCACAGCGCCACGCTGTCCACGCCCAGCGCAACCATGAAGTGGTCGGCCACGATGTCGCCCTGCGCCGTTTGCAGCGCGACGATCTTGCCGCCTTCGCGGCGCAGGCTGTGGATGGGGGTGTCCATGATGAACTTCACCCCTTTTTGGCGCAGCCAGTCTTCGAGCTGGCGGCAGACCTGGTAGCAATCAGCGGCGCACTCGCTGGGCGTGTGCACGGCGCCGGCAAACTGGCTGCGGTAGGCGGCCAGCGCGGGCTCCAGCGCGACAGCTTCATCGGGGCTGACGATGCGCTGCGGTGCGCTGCCCAGCTGGCTTTGCACATCGACCTGGTGGCGCGCCGACTGCACCGCTGCCTCGCTGGGGTAGAGCACCAGCTTGCCGGTGCTGCTGTAGTCCCAGTCGCCGCCCACCTGGGTCTGCATGGCCTCAAAACGCTGGCGGCTGACGGCCGCCAACTGCAGCAATGTGCGGGTGCTGGCCGCAGACCGGTCGGCATTGCAGGCACCCAGAAAAGCCAGGCCCCATTTCCACTGCTGGGGATCGGCCTGCAGGCGGAACTTGAGCGGCGAGTCGCTGCTGAACAGCAGCTTGGGCAGCTGCTTCCAGATGGCAGGGTCGGCCAAGGGTTGCACATAGCTGTAGCTCAGCTGCGCACCATTGCCCATGCTGGTGCCACTGCCCGCATGTGAGGCTTTGTCAACCACCGTAACCTGGTGCCCAGCTTGGTGCAGCTCATAGGCGGCCGCCAAACCCACAATTCCCGCACCCAGAATGCATACCTGCATGGAACACCCCCTGAAAACCCTTAAATATAGGCGCTTGAATTCAGGCTGTCGCATAGCAAAATGGGCAACAGGCATGCCGTTTGCTTATAGGTACAGCGGTTCTTCACCTTTGCGGTATGCCATGCACCATAACCAAGCGTTATGGGCCTGTCCCAAAAAGGCATTGTTGGAACAAAGCGCTGGTTTCTACACTGTTTGCATTGATTGATTCAAGGAGGTCTCACCATGAAGTTTGTTAAGTCGCTGGTCTGTGCTGCCGCTGCCGTTGCCTGCCTGCCCTCGGCCTTTGCCGATGTGCTGGCCAAGGCCAAGGATTCGGGCGAAATCACGTTCGCCTACCGCGAATCCTCGGTGCCGTTCAGCTACCTCTCCGGTGGCCAGAACGCCATTGGCTTCTCGGTGGACATCTCCAACGCCGTGGCCGATGCCGTGCGCAAGGAAATCGGCAAGCCCGACCTGAAAGTGAAATGGCAGTCGGTCACCTCGGCCAACCGCATTCCGCTGATCCAGAACGGCACCATCGTGCTCGAATGCGGCTCCACCACCAACAACAGCGCCCGCAACAAGGACGTGGATTTCGCGATCAACTACTTCTACACCGGCACCCGCGTGGCGGTGAAGAAGAGCTCGGGCATCAACAGCTGGGCCGACCTGAAGGGCAAGACGCTGGCGATCACCACCGGCACCACCAACCTGCCTGTGGTGCGCAAGTACAGCGCCGACCAGAAGCTGGACATCAACATCACCTTGGCCAAGGACCATTCCGATGGCTTCTTGCTGATGGAAAACGACCGCGCTGCCGGCTTTGCGATGGATGACATCCTGCTGTACGGCTTGAAGGCCAACTCCAAGGACCCTGCTGCCTACGAAGTGGTGGCCGATGCGCTGCAAGTCGAGCCCTATGCCTGCATGCTGCCCAAGGATGATCCTGCCTTCAAGAAGATCGTCGATGGCGTCATCGGCGGCATGATGAAGTCCGGTGAGTTCACCAAGCTGTACGACAAGTGGTTCATGCAACCCATCCCACCGAAGAACCAGGCGCTGGGTCTGCCGATGAACAAGGAACTCAAGGACAATCTGACGGCGCAAAGCGACAAGCCTGCGATCTGATGGACAATCCCGTGTCGTGCACGGCACGCACTGCAATGGCCCGGCAACGGGCCATTTTTCATTTTCTCTGGAGTTCGGCATGACGCTTTCCACCGTAGGCATTCTGGGCGGCATGGGCCCGGCAGCGGGCGCTGATTTTGTGCGCCTGTTTGTACAGGCCTGCGCAGACCATTTGCGGGCCAGCGGCGCCGCTGTTACCGACCAGGGTTACCCCATGCATTGGCTGGCCCAGTTGCCGGTACCGGACCGCAGCGCCGCGCTGCTGGCGCCCGAGACCGCAGAGGACCCCTTCGCGATGATGTGCCAGGGCCTGGACAAGCTCCAGGCGGTGGGCGCCCAGGCGGTGGCCGTGGCCTGCAATACCGCCCATGCCTGGCATGGGCGCCTGCAGCAGGCCTACCCGCAGCTGCAGCTGCTGCACATTGCGCGCGTGGTGGCCGAGGGCCTGCAACAGCAAGGCCACCAGGCCTGCATGCTGCTGGCCACACAAGGCACCTACCGCATTGGCCTGTACGACCAGGCGCTGGCCGCCTGCGGCATCACCGTGCACCTGCCGCAAGAGGCTGAGCGCGAACTGCTGATGCGCGGCATCTACCAGGGTGTGAAGGCCGACCGCATGGACCAGGCCCGCGCCGACTTTGCCGCCGTCGCCCAGGCCATGCGCGCCCGCCATGGCGATGTGCCGCTCATCATGGGCTGCACCGAAATACCGCTGGCCTTGCCTGGCGCGGCCAGCGTGCAAGGCCTGCCGCTGGTCGACCCGGCCTGGGAGCTGGCGCGGGCATTGGCGCGCGTGGCCTACGGCGACTGAAGAAGGCGTTAAGACGCGTCTTCGAGCATCGCCATGGTGATGCGCGAAACGCAGGTCAGCTTGCCCTCATCGTTGACCATGTCGATCTGCCAGACCTGGGTCATGCGGCCGATATGCACCGGCTTGGCGGTGCCGGTGACCCAGCCGCTTTGCACACCGCGGATATGGTTGGCATTGATGTCCAGCCCCACGCAGCGCCAGCCTTCGGGCGACGAGAACAGCGCGCCAACCGATCCCAGCGTCTCCGCCAGCACCACACTGACGCCGCCATGCAGCAGTCCAAAGGGCTGGTGCGTGCGGTGGTCCACCGGCACGCGGCCGACCAGGTAGTCGTCGCCGATTTCCAGGTATTCGATGCCCAGGTGTTCAATCGCCGTATTGCGCGCCTTGTCGCGCAGCGCATCCAGCGAAATGGGCTTTTTCCAGATAGCAGTCATGGGGTGTCCAGGCTCAACAAAAGGGATGCCACAGCATAGCGCTGCGCAGGCCCGCTGCCTACCGCCTGCATGACGCGCCAGGCGAAGCCGCGCACTGGCGTGAGCTTTGTGGCAGCTTTTGACGCAGTGGCGGGCCTCTTGCGCCCTTTTAGTTGCTGGTCGGCACCTGTTCGCTATCGCTGTCCGTATCGCCCAGGCCTTCGTCGCCGCTGGCACCGTCTTCGACCAGCAGCTCCACCAGCTCGCGCGCAAAGGAGGGGAGCGATTCGAGGTTGCGCACGACGATCTGCATCTCGCGGTTGGACCATTCGTCCGAGATGCTGATGATGCGGATGTCCATGCTGCGCGCATGGCGGCGGGCAGCCGATTCAGGCAGGATGCCGATGCCCACGCCCGCTTCGATCATGCGGCAGGCCGCTTCGAAATTGCCCACCTGGATGCGTTGCTTGATCGGGCGGTGCAGCAGGTCGCTGTGCTGGCGCAAGAACGCGTGGATGGCGCTCGATTCATGCAGGCCGATGTAGTCGTACTCCAGGGTGTCGCCAAAGGCCACCGCCTTGCGCCGGGCGAGGGCATGGTCGGCATAGACGACGAGCACCAGGCGGTCGCGCCGGTAGGGCATCGCGACCAGGCTCTCGGTGCGCACCTGGCCGGCGACGATGCCGATATCGGTCTGGCCTTCGCCCACGGCACGGATGATGTCGTTGGACAGGCGCTCGCGCAGGTCGATGTCCACATCGGGGTGCTTGCGCAGATAGGCGCGCAGAACAGGGGGCAGAAACTCGCCCAGCGCCGTCGTGTTGGCAAACACGCGCACATGGCCCTTGATGCCGCGCGCGTACTCCTGCATGTCGCCGCGCAGGTGCTCGATCTGGCCCAGCACGGTGCGCGCATGCTGCACAAAGGCCTGGCCCGGCAGGGTCAATGTCACGCCCTGGCTGGTGCGGTACAGGAGCTTGACGCCCATGCTCTCTTCCAGGTTCTTGATGCGGGTGCTGGCCGCCGGCAGCGAGATGAACGACAGCTCGGCCCCCCGCGTCATGCTGTTCGCGTCTGCCACATGCACCATGAGGCGCAGATCTACCAAGTCAAAATGCATAGCCATGGCGCGATTGTAGGCGCTGGGGTCGACCACCCCCCGTGCGCAAGGCCCGGCTTGTCACCCAGGTTGGTGCCCGCCGCTTGAGATCAGCACTCGACGATGTGCACGGCCAGCCCGCCCAGCGAGGTCTCCTTGTACTTGCTCATCATGTCGGCGCCGGTGGCACGCATCGTGGCGATCACGTTGTCCAGGCTCACGACATGCGAGCCATCGCCGCGCAAGGCCATGCGCGCGGCATTGATGGCCTTGACGGCGGCCAGCGCGTTGCGCTCGATGCAGGGCACCTGCACCAGGCCGGCAACCGGGTCGCAGGTGAGGCCCAGGTGGTGCTCCATGCCGATCTCGGCGGCGTTCTCCACCTGCGCCGGGCTGCCACCCATCACCGCGCACAGGCCCGCTGCCGCCATCGAGCAGGCCACGCCCACCTCGCCCTGGCAGCCCACTTCGGCGCCCGATATCGAGGCGTTTTCCTTGTACAGCATGCCGATCGCGCCTGCGGTCAGCAAAAAGTCCACCACGCCTGCCTCGCTGGCGCCGGGCACAAAGCGCCAGTAGTAGTGCAGCACGGCCGGCACAATGCCGGCGGCGCCATTGGTGGGGGCGGTCACCACCCGGCCGCCGGCGGCGTTTTCCTCGTTCACGGCCAGTGCAAACAGGTTCACCCAGTCCATCACCTCCAGCGGATCGGTGCTGGCACCGTGGGCATGCTGGGTCAGGCCTTGGTAAAAGCCGGCTGCACGGCGTTTGACGTTGAGCCCGCCGGGCAGGCGCCCTTCGGTGCGGCAGCCGCGTTGTACGCAGTCCTGCATGGCCTGCCAGATCTTGAGCAGGCCGCTGTCGATGTCGGCATCGGCGCGCCAGTGGCGTTCATTGGTGCGCATGATCTGCGCAATCGGCTGCTGGTGGTCCTGCGCCAGCTGCAGCAGCTGCGCGGCGCTGTGAAAGGGCAGGGGCAGCACCTCGGTGTCGGGCGCAATCGCCTGCTGGCGCTCGGCATCGTAGGCGGCTTCTTCGCTGACGATAAAGCCGCCGCCCACCGAGTAATAGGCCTGCGCATCGACCAGTTCATGCTGGGCATCCCAGGCCTCCAAGCGCATGCCGTTGGGGTGAAAGGGCAGGCTCACCTCGCCGATCAAGAGCAGGTCGGTGGCCGGGTCAAACACGATGCGCTGCTCGCCATTGAGCAGCAGCTGCCCGGTGCTGTGGACTTCGGCAATCAGCGCATCGATGGCATTCACATCCACCGTATCGGGCGCATGGCCGGCCAGGCCCAGGATCACCGCACGGTCACTGGCGTGGCCGATGCCGGTGGCGCCCAGGGAGCCGAACAGCTGGCAGCGCAGGCGGGCCACCTGCGAAAGCTGGCCTTGGCGTTGCAGGCGCTGCACAAAGGCATGCGCGGCGCGCATCGGGCCGACCGTGTGTGAGCTGCTGGGCCCGATACCGATCTTGAACAAATCAAACACGCTGACTGCCATGGCTACTTTCCGATCATTTTTGCAACTGCAGACTGGCGCTGAGGATAGCGCTGATTTGCGCCCTGGCAAGCGGAGAAGCACCGAGCACGCCCAAACAGGCATGCGGCCCCAGGCGGCTGGCGACAAAGGCATCGGTATGGGCGGGCGCTGCGTGCTGCCGCATCAGGCCCGCCTGCGCCACCAGTACCAGCTGCTGCACCCATTGGCGCGCCTGCGCCTGCTGCGCCCAGGCGTCTTGCGCCATCGCCTGCCACTGGCCTTGCAGGCGCGCCAGCGCTTGTTGGATGGGGGCGTCATCGGCTGCCATGCGCTGCAAGTCCAGCCACAGCGCGTCGCGCATGTCAGGCTCGCGCTGCAGGGCCTTGAGCACATCGAGGCACATCACATTGCCCGAGCCCTCCCAGATCGAATTGACCGGCGCTTCGCGGTAGATGCGCGCCAGCGCCGAGCTGTCGATATAGCCATTGCCGCCCATCACTTCCATGGCCTCGGCGCTGCAGGCAATGGTGCGTTTGCAGACCCAGAACTTGGCCGCTGGCGTCATGGCGCGCTGCCAGGCCTGTGCGGTCGTCTGGCCCGGGGCGCTGCTGCCCTCAAAGGCCTGCGCCAGCTGCATGGCCAAGAGCAGCGCTGCCTCGCTCTCCAGCGCCAGATCGGCCAGCACCGATTGCATCAGCGGTTGCTCCACCAAAGCCGCGCCAAAGGCCTGGCGGTGCCGGGCTGACCACAGCGCCTGCACGCTGGCCTGGCGCAGCAGCGCGCTGCTGCCCAGCACGCAGCACAGCCGCGTGACCGTGGCCATCTCCATGATGGTGGCAATGCCCCGGCCTTCCTCACCCACCAGCACGCCATAGGCATCGTCAAACAACACCTCGCTGCTGGCATTGCTGCGGTTGCCCACCTTGTTCTTGAGGCGCTGCACCAGCACATGGTTGCGTGTGCCATCGGGCTGCCAGCGCGGCACCCAAAAGCAGGCCAGTGGTGCCTGCAGTGCCTGGGCGTCGGCGGCGCTGCTGGCCATGCGCGCCACCACCAGGTGCGCATCGGCCATGGGCACCGAATAAAACCATTTATGGCCTTGCAGCCGGTAGGCGGCGCCGCGCCCGCCGCCTGCGGCATCCAGCGGGTAGGCCACGGTGGTGTTGCTGCGCACATCCGATCCGCCTTGTTTTTCGGTCATGCCCATGCCCACCCACAGGGCTGCCTTGTCTGCCACTGGCGCATCGCGCGCGTCATGGCTGGCGCTGGTGATGCCGCGTTCTATCTGCGCCCACAGGGCCGGTTCCTTGCGCAGTACCGGGATCGCCGCCGTCGTCATCGTTGCGGGGCAGAGGCTGCCCGCTTCTGCCTGGCCATGCAGGTAAAAGCCGGCGGCCCAGGCGCTCCAGCGGCCGCGTGGGGCGGCTGCCGGTGCATCGGCAGCGGGTGTGCCGGCAAATGGCATATCGATCATTTGCTGCGCGCGGTAGTGGGCCAGCACCTGGTGCCATGCGGGGTGAAATTCCACCTGGTCGATGCGCCGCCCCCGTGCATCCCATTGCTGCAACTGCGGCGGGTGGCGGTTGGCCTGGTCGGCCCATTGCGCAAAGTCGCTGCTGCCCACGGTGCGGGCGTGTTGCTGCAGGCCCGGCAGCCAGGCCTGGGCATGCGCACGTGCCAGGGCGGCCTGCAAGGCCGGATCGCTGCCCAGCGGGTCGTAGTCGACCAGCTCATCCACCAGGTTGTCCTTGTCGCGCTCTGCCATGGCTGCTCTCCCAGATGTGCTTGCCCATTCTAGGAACAGCACTGCGAGATAGCAAAACAGATCAGCTATGGGCGTTCAGCCGGTCCAGCCGCAGGCGCTGGCGCTCGTCACCCAGCGCCCGGGCGGCCAGCAGCACACTGCCGGCGGCGGCCATGCCGCCCGCGCCCGTCAGCAGCAGCAACAACAGGATCTGGTACTTGGCAGCTTCCAGCGGGTCCATGCCGCCCAGGATCTGGCCGGTCATGATGCCCGGCAAGGTGATCAATCCCGCAGCCGACATCTGGTTGATGATGGGGATCAGCCCCCGGCGGATTGCGGCGCGGGTGTGCGGTGCCAGGGCACGGCGGAACGAGACACCCAGCGCCAGCTGGGCCTCGATAGCAGCGCGCCCCTGGCGCACGCCATCAAAAAAGCTGTCCAGCCCCAGGCTCGCGGCATTGAGCACGCTGCCCAGCACAATGCCCATCAGCGGTATTGCATAGCGCGCATCAAACCAGGGATCAGGCCGCACGGCGGTCATCAGCGCCAGCACCACGGTCGACAGGCTGGCCAGCGCCACCACCAGGCCCGCAATGCGGTAGTTGCCCCCGCCAGCCAGCCGCTGGTGCGGCCGCACCGCCACTTCGCGCGCGGCAGCGGCAATCATCACCAGCACGACGACCAAGGTGGTGCCCGGGTGCGCCTGCTGGAACACCAGCCGCAGCACATAGCCCACCAGCAGCAGCTGCACGGCCATGCGCAGCGATGCCCACAGCACCTGGCGCTGCAGCTGCAGGCGCATCGCCCAGGAGGCGGCAGCGGCGGCCAGCACCAGTGCTGCGCCCACCAGCAAATCGCTGGGTTGCAGATGGATCGCCGTGTTCATTGCGCGGCCTCCATCGGCCGCAGCTGGTGGTCCACCAATTGCATGCAGCGCTGGCCCACGCGCGCGGCCTGCGCCTGCGAATGGGTCACCCACAGCAGGCTCAGGCCCTGCTGCTGGCAGCGCTGCAGCAACTGCTCGACCGCAGCCACCGATGTCTCATCGAGGGCAGCCGTGGGCTCATCAAGCAGCAGCACCTGGGGCCTGCGCAACAGCCCGCGCAGCAAGGCCAGGCGCTGGCGCTCGCCGGTCGACAGCTGGGTCAGCGGAATATCGACAAAGCCCTGGCGCAGCCCCAGCGTGCTGGCCATCTCCAGCAGCGCCGGCTGCGAGCCCGGCGGGAAATGCTCCATCACCGTTGGCCCCCACCAGGCGGGCTCTGCCGCCAGGTACATCACCTGCTGGCGCCAGGCCGGGCCACTGAAGGCGCTGCGCGGCTGGCCGTTGAGCAGCACCTCGCCACTGCCCGGATCGAGGTCGGCAATCAGCCGCAGCAGCACCGACTTGCCCGCCCCCGATGCGCCCATCACCGCCACGCATTCGCCCGCCCCCAGCTCCAGCGAGCAGGGCCCGCTGATGGGGCTTTGCAGGGCGCGGATGGACAGGCGGGCAGGGGGGGTGGGGGGCATGGGGGCTGAGTGTAGCGCTGGGCTGGTAGTCGCGAGTCTTCGCGATGCGATGGATGAGCGATTTGCTCGCCAGCAAAAAAGCCAGCAGCACCCTGCCTGGGTGGCTGCTGGCTTCTTAAGATGAGAAGTGCTGTTGGGACTTATTGCTCGATAGGCTCAGCCACGACAGCTTCAAAAGCCTGGCGCAGTGCATCGAGATCTGCGGGTGCCGTGCTTTCTGCGTTCTTGAACGTGATCCCGGTACCGTCATCATTGCTGGTGGTCAGGCGGCGCACAATCAGCAGGTTGGTTGCGGTGGCTGCCGAGGTTCCGGTATAGCCCTCGCCGTCATTGACCTTGTAATCAAAGTAATAGACCTGTTCGACGCGATCGGCGATGTTGAACTTGATGCACACCACCAAGCCTGCATTCGGGCCACTGGTCACATTTTCGCAAGCGAAACGGTTGTCGGCGGTCGTGACAAAGCCGGTGCCGTAGCCGCTTCCTGCAGCCTGCTTTTCCAGATAGACGACATCCGAGCGGGGATTGCTGGTTCCCAACGGCGTGAACAGCCACATGCCAAACAGGCTCTGCGGGCTCTTGTCATAGCCGAAGCTAAAGCGCGAGATTTCCTTTTCTGCTTCGCCCGGGAACTTGATGTAGCCCTTGGTTCCAGACTCGAAACGCATCGACACGACGCCATCGTTGCCATTGTCCTGGCCGATGCGTTCGTTGCTGCCCAGGTAGCGGCCGCCCCGGTATTTGTTCAAGGTGCCGGAATACTGGTTGTTCTTGTAGGCGCCGGAGGTCAGGTAGAACGTGGCATTGCCGCTGGCGTCGTAGGCATACATTTGCATGACCAGGGTCTGGTTCTGCACATCGATGGCCAGGCCGCGACCGGGCTTGCCATTGAGTTCGCTGGTAACCACCCAGGTGCCCGATTGGGGCATATAGGCCTGGGCCAGGCTGGAGCCCAGCAGGGCGCCGATCGCAATCCATTTTTTCAGCATATGTCCGTCCGTTGGTTAATAGTTTTCAACAATCAAAACGGCATTAGAGCATGGCTTTACAAAATGGAAGCTTGGGTTTTACTTTGTTTGCATTGCAACAACAATGTTTGAGATTAGAGGCTGCTACACACCCGCAACACCGCCTCCCCATAAGCCTCCAGCTTCTTCACCCCAATCCCGCTCACGCCCTGCAGCTCGTCCAGGCTCTGCGGATTGCGCTGGGCGATGGCGGCCAACGTCGCGTCGGCGAAGACGACATAGGCGGGCACGTTGTGCTCCTTGGCCACCTCGGTGCGCCAGGCCTTGAGGTTGATGAAGCGGACCTGCTCGTCGGGGCCCAGGTTTTGCGCGGCGACGGCGGGTTTGGTGCTGCGCTGGCGTTTGCTGGGGCTGCGCTCGGCGGTGCTTTCGCGCAGCTCCACGGTTTGCTCGCCGCGCAGCACGGCGCGTGAGCCGTCGCACAGGGTGAGGGTCTCGAAGCTGTAGCCAGCCTCGGTCTGCACCTTGTGGGTGGCCAGGGCGCCAATGGCCAGCAGCTGGCGCAGCACACCGCGCAGCTGGGGCTCGGTGTAGTCCTGGCACAGGCCAAAGGTGCTCAGCTGCTGGTGGCCGAACTGGCGCACCTTGTCGGTTTCCTTGCCGCGCACGATGTCGAGGATATGGCTGGCGCCAAAGGTGATCTGGCTGGCCGAATGGGCGCGGTAGATGGTGGACAGCAGCTTGCGCGCGGCATCGGTGCCGTCCCAGGTCTTGGGCGGGCTCAGGCAGTTGTCGCAGTTGCCGCAGCGATAACGCGGCGCCTTCTCGGCGGATGCGGCGGAGGCCTCGGGGGGGGCCGAGTCGTAGTCGCCGCCCTGGCCGTAGACCTCGTCAAAATAGGCCAGCAGGCGCACGCGCCGGCAGTCGGTGGCTTCGGCCAGGCCCAGCAGCGCATCGAGCTTGCCGCGCATCACCTGCTTGAAGGCGTCGCCCGCCGGGCTTTCGTCGATCATGCTGCGCTGGCTGACCACGTCGCGGTAGCCATAGGCCATCCAGGCATCGGCGGGCAGGCCGTCGCGCCCGCCCCGGCCGGTTTCCTGGTAGTAGCTCTCGATGTTCTTGGGCATGTCCACATGGGCGACAAAGCGCACATCGGGCTTGTTGATGCCCATGCCGAACGCGATGGTGGCGACCATCACAATGCCTTCTTCGCGCAGAAAGCGGCTTTGGTTCTTTTGGCGCAGCTCGGCGCCCAGGCCGGCATGGTAGGGCAGGGCGTTGATGCCGGCATCGCACAGCGATTGCGCCACCTCTTCGACCTTCTTGCGCGAGAGGCAATACACGACGCCGGCGTCGCCATCGTGCTCGCGCTCGATAAAGCGCAGCAGCTGGGCGGTGGCGTCCTTTTTCTCGACGATGGTGTAGCGGATGTTGGCGCGGTCAAAGCTGCTGATGAAGACGCGCGCCGATTCGAGCTGCATGCGCTCGACGATGTCGGCGCGGGTCAGCGCATCGGCCGTGGCGGTGAGCGCAATGCGCGGCACGCCGGCATAGCGCTGGTGCAGTACGGTCAGCTCGCGGTACTCGGGCCGAAAGTCGTGCCCCCACTGGCTGACGCAGTGGGCCTCGTCAATCGCGAACAGGGCCAGCTTGCCCATGGCATGCAGCTCATCGAGCAGGCCCAGAAAGCGCGGCGTGTTGAGCCGCTCGGGCGCCACATACAGCAAGGTGATGCCGCCCGACATCAGCTGCAGCTCCACATCGCGGGTCTGGTCGTAATCCAGCGTGGAGTTGAGGAAGGCCGCGTCCACACCGATCTCGTGCATGGCGCTGACCTGGTCGTGCATCAGCGCGATCAGCGGCGAGATGACGATGGTGGTGCCGTGGCCCTGCTGCTGGCGCACGATGGCCGGGATCTGGTAGCACAGGCTTTTGCCGCCGCCGGTGGGCATCAGCACCAGCGCATCGTCGCCGCCAATCACATGGTCAACAATGGCTTGCTGCGAGCCGCGAAAATGCGCATAGCCAAAGGCATCTTGCAAGACGGTGTGGGCGAGGGAAGTCACAAATTGCTAGAGAAGGCAGCTGTGCCAGCCCCCTGGGAGGGCCGCGCAAGCGGGGTATCGTCAACGGGCCAGAAGCAGTCGCCCAGACACGGAGCCCGGGCGCAGGCGCAAAGCGCTATTGTGCGCGTTTTGGGGCACAGCAACGGCAGGGCGGGGTTTGTGGGGCGGTAACGGGCGGTTTTGTGGCGCGGATGCCTTGCAATTGCGCTGTAGAAGCGCTGCAGATGTGCTGTAGAGGCCCCGCAGCAACTGGACGCCATACAACCAGCGCCGGTATGGCAAATAACGCCTGGGCGCCACGCCTGGCGGGCGGCCGCCCTACAATGGCCGCCATGTCACTGCCCCGCTATACCCGAGCCCAAGAACTGCCCGCCACCCTGGCCAAGCGCCTCGTCATTCTCGATGGCGCCATGGGCACCATGATCCAACGTTTCAAGCTGGGCGAGGCCCAGTACCGGGGTGAAGGCTATAGCGGCCCGGGCAGCGTCGGTGAGCGTTTCAAGGACTTTGCCTACGACGTCAAGGGCAACAACGAGTTGCTGTCGCTCACCCGCCCCGACGTGATCAGCGACATCCACGAGAAATACCTGGCCGCTGGCGCCGATCTGATCGAGACCAATACCTTTGGCGCGACGACGATTGCCCAGGAGGACTACCACATGGCCGATCTGGCCTATGAGATGAACCTCAAGAGCGCCCAGCTGGCGCGTGCGGCCTGCGACAAGTACAGCACCCCGGACCATAAGCGCTATGTGGCCGGCGCGCTGGGCCCCACGCCCAAGACGGCGTCGATCAGCCCCGATGTGAACGACCCGGGCGCGCGCAATGTGACCTTTGAGGCGCTGCGCCAGGCCTACCTGGCGCAGACCTTGGCCTTGATCGAAGGCGGCGCCGATGTGATCCTGGTCGAGACGATTTTTGACACGCTGAACGCCAAGGCGGCGCTGTTTGCGGTGGACGAGGCCTTTGAGCAGACCGGCGAGCTGCTGCCGATCATGATCAGCGGCACCGTCACCGATGCCTCTGGCCGCATTCTGTCGGGCCAGACGGTGACGGCTTTCTGGCACAGCGTGCGCCATGCCAACCCGCTGTCGATCGGGCTGAACTGCGCGCTGGGCGCTACCCTGATGCGCCCCTATGTGCAGGAGCTGGCCAAGGCCGCGCCCGACACCTTCATCAGCTGCTACCCCAATGCCGGCCTGCCCAACCCAATGAGCGATACCGGCTTTGACGAGACGCCCGAGATCACCAGCCGCCTGGTGCACGAGTTTGCCGCTGAAGGCCTGGTCAACATCGTGGGTGGCTGCTGCGGCACCACGCCCGACCACATTGGCGCCATCGCACAGGCGGTGCAAAGCGCCACGGCGCGCAAGCTGTTCTACCCCGCAGAGGCCTGAACGGGGCGCCCCACCCAGGGGCGGCTTTTAAAGCGGCTGTGCTTACAGCACCATGCCCGCATCGCTCATGCGGCGGGCATAGACGCTGAGCAAGACGCGCTCGGAATGGGTCAGGTAGTCATGCATCAGCTTGGCCGCCTGCTCCATCTCCCCGGCCTCAAAGCGCTCCAGGATGTGGGCATTGAGGTCGATGTAGGGCGCATGCATGAACTCGGCATCGCCCAGCATGCCAAAGGCCAGGCGCAGCTCCACCAGCAGGTGCGAGAACAAGGTATTGAGCCGCTCGCTGTCGGCCAGTGCCACCACCCCTTTGTGAAAGCGCATATTGCCGGTGCCCACCTCCACCCAGCGGCCGGCCTCGCGCAGCTGCTTCTGGGCGGCGACGGCCTCGCGCATTTCCTTGCGCGCCGGGTGCTGCGGGATGGCCTGCTGCAGCGCCTGGCATTCGATCATGCGGCGCACGCGGTAGATGTCCATGATCGAGGCCATCGACGGTATGGCGACAAACACGCCCCGGTTGGGCAGATGGCGCAGCAGCCCTTCCTTGGTCAGCAGGCGGAACACCTCGCGCAAGGTGTTGCGCGAGATCTCCAGGCTTTCGCTCAGCGCCACCTCCGAGAGGCGTGATCCGGGCTGGAATTCACCACGCACGATGCGGTCGCGAATCTGCTCGGCCACGCGGTCATTGAGCGAGAGAGTAGGCAGTGCAACATTCATGGCGATCGCAGGTAGTCAGAGATTGACACACATGATAGCGGCGGCCTGTGGCCCGGCCCAGCGCATTGCCCCCAGCGCCTGAATCGGTCACTGTGGCGATTTTCTTCGCCATAAAGACGAGAATTTCGCCTACATCGCTATTTGAAAGCAGATGTGTACGGGTTTTCCCGATAAGAAAGCTTGTTTTGTTTGGCTAAACTTTTGTATTGTTCAACAAACTAAAATTTCGCATTGATGAAATTGATGGGTTGTTGAACAAAAACTATGCGGTACCCAGTCCTTGGGAACCGTGCCTATAACAAACCTTGTATTGTCATGGACAGCTCAATCGTCAACCTCTGGCCGCTCCTCGGGGTAGCCGTCATCATCGTGGGATTCGTCCTGCGTTTCAATCCCTTTGTGGTGGTGGTCGTGACGGCGCTCGTCACCGCTGCGCTGGCGGGTTTCCCCCTGCAAAAAGTGCTGGCCGAGCTGGGCACGGGTTTTGTCAAAACCCGCAACCTGCCGCTCATCCTGGTGTTGCCGCTGGCCGTGATCGGCCTGCTGGAGCGCCATGGCCTGCGCCAACACGCGCAAAACTGGATCGGCCACATCAAGTCGGCCACCACCGGCCGCCTGCTGATCGTCTACCTGGGCGCGCGCCAGCTGACCGCCGCCATCGGCCTGACCAGCCTGGGTGGCCACCCCCAGATGGTGCGCCCACTGCTGGCTCCCATGGCTGAAGGTGCGACCGAAACCCGCTACGGCAAGCTGCCCGAAGCGCTGCGCTACCGCCTGCGCGCTTTCAGCGCCGCCACCGACAACGTCGGCCTGTTCTTTGGTGAAGACATTTTTGTGGCCTTCGGTGCGATTGTGCTGATGACCACCTTCCTGCATGAAGCGGGCATCGATGTCGAGCCGATCCATGTGGCCGTCTGGGGCATCCCCACGGCGATCTGCGCGTTCCTGATCCATGCCTACCGCCTGCGTCGTCTGGACCAGTACATCGCCAAGGAAATGGCCAACGCGCCTGCCGCAGCATCGACCACCCGTGAAGGAGGTGCAGCATGATTTTCAGCATCACCCAAGTCTATTGGCTCGCCGGCCTGGTCATGGCGGCCGTGGCCGTCTTCAACCTGCTCGATGCCAGCAACCCCAAGCGCTGGACCACCGGCCTGTTCTGGGGCCTGTATGCGGTCATGTTCCTGCTGGGCGACAAGATGCCGCCTGAAGTGGTCGGTGCCGGCGTGATCGTGCTGGCGCTCATCGTGCTGGTCAAGGGCGTAGGCGGCGGCAAGCCGCAAGTGCGCAGCGATGCCGAGAACAAGGAAAGCGCTCTGCGCCTGAAGAACAAGCTGTTTGTGCCGGCGCTGGCCATCCCTGTGGTGACCGTGATCGGCAGCGTGCTGCTCAAGGACTTCAAGATCGGCGGCAACTTTCTGATCGACCCCAAGAACGCCACCTTGGTGAGCCTGGCGCTGGGCTGCATCATCGGAGCGGCGATGGCCTGCAAGATGACGAAGGAATCGCCGGTGCAATCGCTGCGCGAATCGCGCCGCCTGGTCGATGCGATGGGCTGGGCCATGGTGCTGCCGCAGATGCTGGGCATGCTCGGTCTGGTGTTCTCGGACGCTGGCGTTGGCAAGGCCGTGGCCCATGTGACCACCACCTACATCAACATGGACCTGCGCTTTGTGGCCGTGGTGGTGTACGTTGTCGGCATGGCGCTGTTCACGGTCATCATGGGCAATGGCTTTGCCGCCTTCCCGGTGATGACCGGCGGCGTGGGCGTGCCCGTGCTGATCAATGTGTACCACGGTGACCCGGCCATCATGGCGGCCATTGGCATGCTCTCGGGCTACTGCGGCACCTTGCTGACCCCGATGGCGGCGAACTTCAACATTGTGCCGGCGGCGCTCTTGGAGCTGCCGGACCGCAATGCGGTGATCAAGGCGCAGGTGCCCACGGCACTGGGCATCCTGGTCTGCAATGTGTTTTTGCTGTACTTTTTGATGAACCACTGATCGCCGCAACCACAGGACTTCTGCATGACTGACGCAACCGTACTGGTGCTGGGCTTTGAGCCCTTTGACAAAGCCCCCCTCAACCCCGCGTGGGAAGTGACCCGCAGGCTCGATGGCAAGGCAATCGGCGCTGCGCGCATCGTCGGCGTGCAGCTGCCCTGTGTGTTTGGCAAAGCGCTGGAGGCGCTGGACGCCGCCTTGCAGCAGCACCAGCCCAGCCTGGTGATTGCGCTGGGCCTGGCTGGCGGCCGTACGGCCTTGTCGATCGAGCGCGTGGCCATCAATGTCGATGATGCCCGAATTGCCGACAACGCCAGCCAGCAACCCATTGATGTGGCGGGGGCCGCCGATGGCCCTGCGGCCTATTTTGCGCGCCTGCCCATCAAGCAGGCGGTGGCTGCGATGCGCGCAGCCGGTGTGCCCGCCGAGGTGAGCAACACCGCAGGCACCTTTGTCTGCAACCATGTCTTCTACGGCCTGATGCACCGCCTGAACACCGTGCCCGCCTGGGCACAAACGCGCGGCGGCTTTGTGCATGTGCCCTACCTGCCCGAGATGGCCGCAGCGCTGCCGGGCGCCCCGAGCATGGCGGTGGAGACGCAGTGCAAGGGTATTGAAGCGCTGATTGCGGCCGTGCTGCGGCATGATCCAGAGCAGCAGGATCTGCAGCTGAGCGCAGGCCAACTCCATTGATAGAAACAAGAAAGGTAGCACCATGTCCCTCACCATGGATTTGAACAGCGATCTGGGCGAGAGCCTGGGTGCATGGACCATGGGCGACGATGCGTCCATGCTGTCCATCGTCAGCAGCGCCAACGTGGCCTGCGGTTTTCATGCAGGCGATCCGGCTGGCATTCTCGATACCTTGAAAAAAGCCAAGGCCAACAATGTCGTGGTCGGTGCCCATGTGGCCTACCGCGACCTGGTCGGTTTTGGCCGCCGCAACATGGATGTGGCCCATGCCGACCTGGTGAGCGATGTGATCTACCAGATTGGCGCGCTGCAAGGCCTGGCCGCTGCGGCAGGCACGACGGTGCGCTATGTCAAACCCCATGGCGCGCTGTACAACACCATCGCCCAGGACCGCCGCCAGGCCGCTGCCGTGATCGAGGCCATGCAGGCCGTGGGCGGCCAGCTGGCGCTGGTGGTGCTGGCAGGCTCGCCGCTGATGCAATGGGCGCGTGACGCAGGTCTGACGGTGATCGCCGAGGCCTTTGCCGACCGGGGCTACACCCCGCAAGGCACCTTGGTATCGCGCCGCGAGCCCGGTGCCGTGCTGCACGACCCGGAGATGGTTGCCCAGCGCATGCTGCAGCTGGTGCAGCAGGGCACGGTGCAGGCCAATGATGGCTCGGTGGTCGAGGTGCAGGCCGATTCCATCTGCGTGCACGGCGACAGCCCCGGCGCGGTGGCGATGGCCCAGGCGGTGCGTGAGCACCTGCAGGCCGCTGGCGTGCAGATCCGCTCCTTCATGGACAAGGCGGGCGCATGAGCGACGAACGCACGATGCGCTTTTTGCCGGTGAGCGACCAGAGCATGCTGGTGGAGCTGCAGGACCTGGAGCACACCTTGGACCTGCTGGCTGCTTTGCAGGCCGAGCTGCCCGCTGGCGTGCAGGAGCTGGTGCCCGCTGCGCGCACCATCCTGATCGCCTTTGACCGCTGGCAGACCAGCGCGGCCGACCTGCAGCGCCACATGGCTGCGCTGCAGCTGGGCCGCCAGGCGCGCAGCGCCGGCCAGCGTGTCGAGATCGCGGTGCACTACGACGGCGAGGACCTGGCCGATGTGGCGCAGATCCTGGGCATTGATGTGCCCGAGCTGATTCGCCGCCACAGCGGCAGCGACTACAGCGTGGCCTTTTGCGGCTTTGCGCCCGGCTTTGCCTACCTGACCGGGGGCGACCCGAGCCTGAACGTGCAGCGCCGCAGCACGCCGCGCACCAAGGTGCCTGCGGGCTCGGTGGCGATTGCCGGCACCTTCAGTGCCGTCTACCCCAATGACACCCCCGGCGGCTGGCAGCTGCTGGGCCGCACCGATGTGCCGATGTGGGACCTGCTGCGCAACCCGCCCGCCTTGCTGCAGCCGGGCATGCTGGTGCGCTTTGTCGACGCCAGCACCGCTGCGGGCCAGGCCTTGCTCCAGCAGCAATCCGCTGTGCAGGCCCCGGCCCCGGCAGCGGCGGAGCATACCGGCGCCGGCATGCGCGT
>NZ_KE148635.1:32334-32554 GCF_000410635.1 Comamonas sp. B-9 | reverse complement strand
CACCGCGCCCTGGATTGCCCAGCAGCGCGAGCAGCTGCTGGCCCAGCGCGGCCATGCCTGGCTGCTGCAAGGCCCTTCGGGCCTGGGCCAGTTCTCGCTGGCCATGGGCCTGGTGCGGGCCTGGCTGTGCGATGCGCCGACACCCCAGGGCGCCTGCGGCCACTGCGCCAGCTGCCATGCGATCGATGTGCATGCCCACACGGACCTGTGTGTGCTGATG
>NZ_KE148635.1:31895-32127 GCF_000410635.1 Comamonas sp. B-9 | reverse complement strand
CCGAAAAGATGAATGCGGTGACGGCCAATGCGCTGCTGAAGACCTTGGAGGAGCCGCCAGGCGATGCCCGCTTTGTGCTGGCCACCGAAGCCGCGCACCAGCTGCTGCCCACGATCCGCAGCCGCTGCCTGGCCCACACCATGCAGTGGCCCGATACCGCATCGGCCCGCAGCTGGCTGGTGGCGCAGGACGTGCCGGCCGACCAGGTCGATGCGCTGCTGCAGGCCGCAGG
>NZ_KE148635.1:29192-31736 GCF_000410635.1 Comamonas sp. B-9 | reverse complement strand
CTCTGCCATGATCTGCTGATGCTGCGTGTGGGGGCTGCGCCACGGTTTTTTGATGCGGCCGATCTGCCCGCGCCGCCGGCGCTGGCGGTGCTGGCGCGCTGGAGCAAGGCCTTGGCGCAGTCGATGCGCACGGCGGCGCACCCCTTCAACCAGGGGCTGATGCTCGAAGCGCTGGTCGCACAGGCGGCCAGCGTGCTGCAGTCGCGGCGCTGAGCCGGGCCCATCTGCCGGTGTAACAGGCCGCTGAAGTGGCCTGTGTTTGCGCTGGCATCTGGAAATAGGCAGCAAAATTTGGTTATCCTTGGAATCTATGAACAGTCCTACCCCCGCACCGGGCACGGCCAGCGCTCGCCCCAGCGTGCTGCAATTGGCCATCAAGGAAAAGGCCGCGCTCTATGCCGCCTACATCCCCTTGTTCAAGGAAGGGGGCATCTTTGTCCCCACGCCCAAGGACTATGCACTGGGCGACGATGTCTACCTGCTGCTGACCTTGCCCCAGGATCCGCAGCGCTACCCCATTGCCGGCAAAGTAGGCTGGGTGACGCCGGCAGGCGCCGGTGGCAACCGCACCCAGGGCATTGGCGTGCGCTTTCCCAAAGACCCCAAGACGGATGAGCTGCGTTACAAGATTGAACAGATCTTGGGCACGGCCTTGCAGGCCGACCGCGCCACGCAAACCATCTAAACGCCCAATTTGGACCCTGTCCCACCCGCATTTCTTAGCCGGGCTGACAGGGTTTTACGGTGGTGGCGACCGGCGGAGCAGCCGGAGCGCGGACAATGGCAGCAGTTCTTTGTATTTGGACTGCGGCGCTTTGTTCGTCTGCAGCGTAGACGATTGATGTTCACCGACTCCCACTGCCACCTCAACTTTCCCGAGCTTGTCCAGGACCTGCCAGCCATCCGCGCCAAGATGGACGAGGCGCGGGTGACCCGCGCGCTGTGCATCAGCTGCACGATGGAGGAGTTTCCCGACGTGCATGCGCTGGCGATGCGCTATGACAACTTCTGGTGCAGCGTGGGTGTGCACCCCGATACCGAAGGGCTGACCGAGCCCAGCGTGCAGGACCTGGTCGAGCGCGCGGCGCTGCCGCGCGTCGTGGCCATTGGCGAGACAGGCCTGGACTACTACGGCATGGAAGACCGCAAGGGCGGCCGCACGGTGGCTGATCTCGAGTGGCAGCGCGAGCGCTTTCGCACCCATATCCGCGCGGCCCAGCAGGTGCGCAAGCCGCTGGTGATCCACACCCGCAGCGCATCGGATGACACCTTGCGTCTGCTGCGCGAAGAGGGCGAGACCGGTGGCGCCAATGCCGCAGGCGGCGTGTTCCACTGCTTTACCGAGAGCATGGAAGTCGCCCGCGCGGCGCTGGACCTGGGTTTTTACATCTCGTTTTCCGGCATCATCACTTTCAAAAAGGCGCAGGATCTGCGCGATGTCGCCGCCTTTGTGCCTGAGGACCGGCTGCTGATCGAGACCGACAGCCCTTATCTGGCGCCGGTGCCGTTTCGCGGCAAGACCAATACGCCCGCCTATGTGCCGCATGTGGCCGCGCAGATTGCGCAGGTGCGCGGCACCAGCGTGGAAGCGGTGGCCGAGGCCACCAACCGCAATTTCGATCGACTCTTCAGCGGAGTGCTGTCATGAAGCTGCCTGCTACACCTGGTTCTTTGTCTGTGCTTCGAGCGGCCTGCGCGGCGGCCCTGTGGCTCGCCTGCGCGGCCGCGCAAGCGGGCTCGTATGACGACTTCTTCACCCGTATCATCCGCGATGACGCCAAGGGCATCGAGGCGCTGGTGCAGCGCGGCTTTGACCCCAACACCGTGAGCGAAAAGGGCGAGACGGGCCTGACCCAGGCCTTCAAGCTCGACTCCTACCGCGCGGCCAAGGGCATGATTGCGCTGCCGACCACCAACGTGAACCTGGCCAATGCCAAGGGCGAGACACCGCTGATGATGGCCGCCATCAAGGGTCAGGTCGATCTGGCCAAGGCCTTGATTGCCCGGGGCGCCGATGTGAACCGCGAGGGCTGGACGCCGCTGCACTATGCCGTCTCCGCCCCCAGCGAAGACGGCTCCGACCTGCAGATGGTGGCGCTGCTGCTGGAGCACCATGCCTACATCGATGCCGCATCGCCCAATGGCACCACGCCGTTGATGATGGCCGCCCAGTACGGCACGCGCAGCGCCGTGCAACTGCTGATCAAGGAAGGCGCCGACCCCAGGCTGAAAAACCAGCAGGGACTGACGGCGAGCGACTTTGCCACCCGTGCCGACCGCTCGGAAGTGGTGACCTGGCTGAGCCAGGCCGGCGCTGCAGCGCCAGGGGCGGGTGCCAGCGCTGGGGGTGGCGCTGCCGCTGCAGGCAGCACGGCTGCGCCCAAGCCGCAGCCCGGTGCTTACGTGCCGCAAAAGCCCGCGTTCCCGCAGGAAGGCCGGCGCAAGATCCAGAGCAACTGGTAAGGCGGCAGGCGGCGATGCCCATGTTGTGTTAGCACCCGCTGTGGGCAGGGGCTTGACATTCACACCATGGCAATCTTTAGA
>NZ_KE148635.1:18060-29182 GCF_000410635.1 Comamonas sp. B-9 | reverse complement strand
GAGTGGCAGCCATGGATAGAAAGACTCCCGCCATGACTGCCCAAACCACCCCATCCGCCACCCCGCTGCTGCAACTGCCGATCGAGGGCATGACCTGTGCGTCCTGCGTCGGCCGTGTCGAGCGCGCCTTGCAGGCTGTGCCCGGTGTGCAAAGCGCCCATGTCAACCTGGCTACCGAACAGGCCAGCCTGCAGCTGGGCGACCAGGCCGCCGCCGCCCAGGTGCTGGAGCAGGCGCTGGCAGCGGTCCACAAAGCCGGCTACAGCGTGCCTGCACATGCGCTGGAGCTGGAAGTCGAAGGCATGACCTGCGCCTCTTGCGTGGGCCGGGTTGAGCGGGCATTGAAGGCCGTGCCCGGCGTGCAAACGGCCGCCGTGAACCTGGCTACCGAGCGCGCCACGGTGCAGCTGACGGCGGGTGTGCCAGCCGCGCAACTGCTGGCCGCCATTGCCAAGGCCGGCTATACCGCCCGCACTGTGCCACAGGCGGCCGAAGCCAGCGAGGCGGCCGATGCCCATGCTGCGCAAAGCCAGCGCCAGCAGCAGGCGCAGAGCAGCCTGCTGCGTGACCTGTGGCTGGCTGCGCTGCTGGCTGCACCGGTGTTTGTGCTGGAGATGGGCGGCCATCTGCTGCCGGGCTTTCACCACTGGGTGAGCCAATGGCTGCCCCAGCAAAGCAACTGGCTGCTGCAGTGGGTATTGACCAGCCTGGTGCTGGCCGGGCCGGGCCGGCGCTTTTACCGGCTGGGGCTGCCTGCGCTGGCGCGGGCCGCGCCCGATATGAACTCGCTGGTCGCAGTAGGCACCTTGTCGGCCTACCTCTATTCGCTGGTGGCCACCTTTGCGCCTGGCGTTTTGCCTGCGGGCACCGTGCATGTCTATTTCGAGGCAGCGGCGGTGATCGTGGTGCTGATTTTGCTGGGCCGCTGGATGGAGGCGCGCGCCAAGGGCAACACCTCGGCGGCGATCAAGCGCCTGGTGCAGCTGCAGGCCAAGACGGCCTGGGTGCTGCGCGATGGCGGCTGGCAATCGCTGGCCATTGACGCGGTGCAGCCCGGCGATAGCGTGCAGGTGCGCCCCGGCGAGCGCATCCCGGTCGATGGCCGGGTAACGGATGGCGAGAGCTATGTCGACGAATCGATGATTAGCGGTGAGCCCGTGCCGGTGCACAAAACGGCAGGCGCGCAGGTGGTGGGCGGCACCATCAACCAAAAAGGCGCCTTGACGCTGGAAGCGACCGAGGTGGGCGGCAACACCGTGCTGGCGCAGATCATCCGCATGGTCGAACAGGCCCAGGGCGGCAAGCTGCCGATCCAGGCCGTGGTGGACAAGGTGACCATGTGGTTTGTGCCCGCCGTGATGGCCGCCGCCGCGCTGACCTTTGTGCTCTGGCTGCTGCTGGGCCCATCGCCCGCGCTGAGCCTGGCCCTTGTCAATGCGGTGGCGGTGCTGATCATCGCCTGCCCCTGCGCGATGGGCCTGGCGACGCCCACCTCGATCATGGTGGCCACCGGCCGCGCCGCCCAGCTGGGGGTGTTGTTCCGCAAGGGTGAGGCGCTGCAGCTGCTGAAAGACGCCCAGGTGGTGGCCGTGGACAAGACCGGTACCCTGACCGAAGGCCGGCCTGCGCTGACCGACCTGGTGCTGGCCCCCGGCTTTGAGCGCGCGGCGGTGCTGGCGGCGGTGGCCGCCGTCGAGAGCCAGTCCGAGCACCCGATAGCCCAGGCCATTGTGCAGGCCGCCCAGGCCGAAGGGCTGCAGATACCGCCGCTGTCCGGCTTTGAATCGGTGACCGGTTTTGGCGTGCGTGCCCAAGTGGGCGCTGCGCGGGTCGAAGTCGGTGCAGACCGCATGATGGCGCAGCTGGGCGCCGATGTGGCGCTGTTTGAGGACGAGGCCGCCCGCCTGGGCGCCGAAGGCAAGACGCCGCTGTATGCCGCCATCGATGGCCAGCTGGCGGCCATGATCGCCGTGGCCGACCCGATCAAGCCCACGACACGCGCCGCGATTGAGGGCTTGCATGCGATGGGCCTCAAGGTAGCGATGATCA
Source organism: Comamonas sp. B-9 (assembly GCF_000410635.1). NCBI lineage: Bacteria > Pseudomonadati > Pseudomonadota > Betaproteobacteria > Burkholderiales > Comamonadaceae > Comamonas > Comamonas sp. B-9. The sequence goes on along the minus strand of NZ_KE148635.1, from coordinate 27,133 downwards.
CCGGCGACAACCGCCGCACCGGTGAAGCGATTGCCCAGCAGCTGGGCATTGACGAGGTGGTGGCCGAGGTGCTGCCCGATGGCAAGGTGGCGGCCGTCAAGCGGCTGCGGGCTGCGCATGGCGCGCTGGCCTATGTGGGCGATGGCATCAATGATGCGCCCGCGCTGGCCGAGGCCGATGTCGGCATTGCCGTGGGCTCGGGCACCGATATCGCCATCGAGTCAGCCGATGTGGTGCTGATGGGCGGCGACCTGCGCGGTGTCGTGACTGCCATCGGGCTCTCGCGCGCCGCCATGCGCAATATCCACCAGAACCTGTTCTGGGCCTTTGCCTACAACGTGGCGCTGATCCCGGTGGCTGCAGGCCTGCTGTACCCCATCAATGGCACCCTGCTGTCGCCGGTGTTTGCGGCGGGGGCGATGGCGCTGTCGAGTGTGTTTGTGCTGGCCAATGCCTTGCGGCTGCGCCGTTTTAGCGTCTAGACAGCGCTGCAGGCATGAAAAAACCCCGCAGACACCAAGCCTGCGGGGTTTTTGTCTAAGCGTTAAGGCTTAGACCTGGTCGGCCGACAAGCCAGCCGTCTGGCTGAAGCCACCATCCACATAGGTGATCTCGGCGGTCACGCCCGAGGCCAGATCGCTCAGCAGGAAGGCGGCGACATTGCCCACGTCTTCGATGGTCACATTGCGGCGCAGCGGGGAGGCGTCGGCCACGCGGCCGAGCAGCTTGCCAAAGTCCTTGATGCCCGAGGCGGCCAGGGTCTTGATCGGGCCGGCGGAGATGCCGTTGGCGCGGATCGCGCGGCCGTCTTCGGTGCGGCCCACGGCCTCGGCCAGGTAGCGCACGGAGGCTTCGAGCGATGCCTTGGCCAGACCCATGGTGTTGTAGTTGGGGATGGAGCGCAGGGCGCCCAGGTAGGACAGGGTCAGCAGGGACGACTTGTCGTTGAGGTAGGGCAGGGCGGCCTTGGCCAGCGCAGGGAAGCTGTAGGCGCTGATGTCATGCGCAATGCGGAAGCCTTCGCGCGACAGGCCATCCAGGAAGTTGCCGGCAATCGCCTCGCGCGGTGCAAAGCCGATCGAGTGCACAAAGCCGTCGAACTTGCCCCAGGTGGCGGCCAGATCGGCAAACATCTTCTCGATCTGGGCGTCATCGGCCACATCGCAGTCGAACACCAGCTTGGAGTCGAACTCGGCGGCAAACTCGCTGATACGGTCCTTGAAGCGTTCACCCACATAGCTGAAAGCCAGCTCGGCGCCTTGCTGGTGGCAGGCCTTGGCAATGCCATAAGCGATAGAGCGGTTGGACAGCACGCCCGTGATCAGCAGTTTCTTGCCGGTCAGAAATCCCATTGTTCTTCTCCTGATGAGTTCCAGGCCATGAGGAATGGCCAAAAAAGACTTGGGCACCGGCGCAAAGCGTTTCTCGGGGGTAAACGCTTGCACAGGTGGCCAGCTAGGGCAGAATTGTCGCATGCGATTCTGCCTTCCGCTGATTTTGTGTGCTGCCGCGGCAGCGCCTGCCTGGGCCAGCCATGCCTACGCCCTCTGGGGCGAGCCGCGCTACGCGGCGGATTTCAAGCACTTTGCCTATGCCAACCCCGAGGCGCCCAAGGGCGGCGAGCTGCGGCTGGTCAGTGCGCTGCGCTACTCCACGTTTGACAAATACAACCCCTTCACGATCAAAGGCTCACCCCCGGCCTATATGGCCGAGATGCTGTTTGACAGCCTGCTGATCGCCAGCCTGGACGAGACGACGACCGGCTACGGCCTGCTGGCCGAGGACATCGATGTGGCCGCCGATGGCATGTCTGCGACATTCAAGATGCGCAGGGCGGCGCGCTTTCACAACGGCAAACCGGTGCTGGCCCAGGATGTGAAGCACAGTTACGAGGCGCTGATCAGCCAGTACGCCGCGCCCGGCTACAAGACCTTGCTGGCCGATGTGGAAGGCTGCGATGTCATCGACGACCGCACGGTGCGCTTTCGCTTCAAAAAGCCCAACCGCGATCTGCCGCTGACCGTGGGCAGCCTGCCGGTCTTTAGCCGCGACTGGGGCCTGGGCGCTGATGGCAAGCCCAAGCGCTTTGACCAGATCGTGACCGATATGCCGATCGGCAGCGGCCCCTACAAGATCGGCCCGGTGGTGTTTGGCCGCGACATCACCTATGTGCGCGACCCCGACTACTGGGCCAAGGACCTGCCGGTGCGCGTGGGCAGCGCCAATTTTGACCGGGTCACGATCAAGATCTACAAGGACAACACCGCCAAGCTGGAGGCGCTCAAGGCCGGTGAGTTCGATGTGATGCGCTTTTTCAGCGCCGGCGACTGGGCGCGGCGCCTCTATGGCAAGCGCTTTGACCGGGGTGAGCTGCGCAAGGGGGACTTTGCCAACAAGCTGCCGTCGGGCTTTCAGAGCTATTTTCTGAACCTGCGCCGCCCGCTGCTGCAGGATGTGCGGGTGCGCGAGGCGCTGGGCCTGGCGTTTGACTACGAGTGGATGCAGCGCCAGCTGTTCTACGGTGCCTACGAGCGCGTGCATGGCCTGTTTGGCAACACCATGTGCGAGACGCATGGCAGCCCGAGTGATGCCGAACTGGCCCTGCTCAAGCCCTTTGAGAAAGACCTGCCCGCCGGCACCTTGGGGCCGCTGCAGGATCCCCCCCGCACCGACCAGGGCAGCAGCCTGCGCGACAACCTGCGCAAGGCCCAGGCGCTGTTGGCCGATGCCGGCTGGAAGGTCGACACGAATGGCGTGCTGCGCAATGCCAAGGGCGAAGCGCTGGAGCTGGAGTTTCTCGACAGCAACGAAGGCGGCATTCGCACCGTGTCCACCTGGATGCGCAACCTGGAGAAGCTGGGCATCAAGCTCCGGCTGCGGGTGGCCGATTACGCGCTCTACCAGCAGCGGGTCGACAAATTCGACTATGACCTGATATCGGTCAATGTGCCGGGCACCAATATCCCGGGCCAGGAATACGCCGAGCTGTTTGGCAGCGCGGCGGCGGAGCAGGAAGGCTCGGGCAATTTCATTGGCTTGAAGAGCCCGGCCGTCGATGCGATGATTGCCCAGATGGCCAGCGCCAAGAGCGAGCAGGAGCTGTTGCCCGCCTGCCATGCGCTCGAGCGCATCATTGTGGCGGGCCACTACCTCATCCCACAGTGGTATGCCGCCAGCCACCGCGTGGTGTATGACGCCTGGCGCCTGGTCGAGCCGCCGCAGGTGCCGGCCTATGTGCCGGGCGAGACCTGGGTAATGTACTACTGGTGGGCGCGCATGCCGCCGATCACCGCTGACACGGCCAAGCCATGACCCGGTCTGACGCAGCGCCCCGCCGTTATATGATCCTTCTCACCGCCCCAGCGCGCCTGCCGCGCTGCCCAGGCCTTTTCTGCCACAGTGCCACGGCGCTTGCCCGCCCGTGCTGACATTGGAGCCCGCCCCGCATGCTTGCCTATATCCTCAAACGTTTGCTGCTGATGATCCCCACCTTGTTCGGGGTCTTGCTGCTGACCTTTGTGGTGATCCAGTTTGTGCCTGGCGGCCCGGTCGAGCAGTACCTGGCAGAGGCCAAGGCCGGCAACCGGGGCGCGGAGGGCGCGGGCATGGGCTACCGGGGCGCGCAGGGCATTGACCCCAAGCGGCTCGACGAGATCAAGGCCTTGTACGGTTTTGACAAGCCGCCCATCGAGCGCTTTGTGCAGATGCTGGGCCAGTTCGCCCGCTTTGATCTGGGCAACAGCTTTTTCCAGAACAAAAGCGTCTGGCAGCTGATCAAGGACAAGCTGCCCGTCTCCATCAGCCTGGGGCTGTGGACCTTTTTTATCAGCTACCTGATTGCGGTGCCGCTGGGCATTGCCAAGGCCGTGCGTGCGGGCAGCCGGTTTGACATGGTCACCACGGTGATCGTGCTGGTGGGCTATGCGATACCGGGCTTTGTGCTGGGTGTGGCGCTGTTGGTGATCTTTGGCGGGCAGCTGCAGTGGTTTCCGCTGCGCGGGCTCACCTCATCGGGCTGGGAGGAGATGGGCTGGGCCGCCAAGCTGGTGGACTACCTCTGGCATATCACCTTGCCAGTCACCGCCATGGTGGCCGGCAGCTTTGCGGTGACGGCCATGCTCACGAAAAACGCCTTTCTCGAAGAGATCCGCAAGCAGTATGTGGTGACGGCCAAGGCCAAGGGTCTGAGCGAGCGCCAGGTGCTGTGGCGCCATGTGTTCCGCAATGCCTTGCTGCCGATCGTCACGGGCTTTCCGGCGGCCTTTGTCGGCGCGTTCTTTACCGGGGCCTTGTTGATCGAGACGCTGTTCTCGCTCGATGGCCTGGGCCTCCTAAGCTACGAGAGCGTGCTGCGCCGCGATTACCCGGTCGTGCTGGGCACCTTGTACCTGTTTACCTTGATCGGTCTGCTCACCAAGCTGGTGAGCGACCTGTGCTATGTCTGGGTGGATCCGCGTGTCAAGTTTGACTGAGGCGCGCATGCCTGCATCGGCCAGCCCAGCGCCAGCGGCCTGGCGCTGCGCCTCAGGCCTTGCGGCGCAGGTACAGGCGCCGCAGCAGCACGGCCACGACGACGATGTTGAGCAGCAGCACCAGCGCGCCTTGCCAATGGCGGTGCGCCAGCAGGTGCTGCACTTCCAAGGGGATGTACAGCCCCGAGGACAGCGCGCCCAGCCATTCGCCCCAGGCCTTGTCATGCCACAGGCCCCAGGCCTCCAGCCAGCGCAAAGCGATATAGGTCGCGCCCAGCAACACCAGCGTATGGACGGGCGTGGCATTGATCTTGTCTACCCAGCCGATCAGCACGGCCGGGTAGCGGGCGTTGGGCGAGAGGCCAACGTGGCCGATCAGCTCCAGCGCGAGGCGGTGCAGATCGTGGTGCAGCAGGCTGAGCAGTCCCAACAGGCCCAGCAGCGCGGCAACGCCTTTGAGCGCTTCAAAAATGGCAATGCTTTTGAGCGCGGTGCGCAGGGCTTGGGGGCTGGTGCTGACGGGCATGGCGCAGAGCATGGCCGATGGCGCGCCGTTTGGCTGTCGGCCAATGGCGACAGCGCAGCACCCCGTGCCGTCGCCGCCACAGTTGCCCACGTCGGCCCCAGGCCGCCCTATTCAGTGACAGCAGTGACAGGAGGGGGACGGTGCCCACACCGTCTCTGCAGACCATAACGATGACCGAGCCTGTTTCCCCACTTCCCCCCGGCCGCTCGCCTGCGGCCCGCGCCTGGCGCCGTTTCAAGTCCAACAAACTGGGCTTTTACAGCCTGCTGCTCTTTATGGTGCTGGTGGTGCTCAGCCTGTTTGCCGAGCTGATCAGCAACGACAAGCCGCTCATCGTGCGCTATGAGGGACAGACCTATTTCCCGCTGGCCAAGGACTACCCCGAGACCAGTTTTGGTGGCGACTTCCACACCGCCACCGATTTTCTCGATCCCTTCATCCAGCAGCAGCTGCGCAAGGATGGCAACTGGGCGATCTTTCCGCTCAACCGCTACGGCCCCAACACCATCAACTACTTTGCCAAATCGCCCACGCCTTCGGCACCCTCGGCGGACAACTGGCTGGGCACCGATGACCGGGGGCGTGATCTGCTGGCCCAGCTGATCTACGGCTTTCGCGTCAGTGTGCTGTTTGGCCTGGCGCTGACGGCCGTCGGCACGCTGATCGGGATTCTCACCGGTGCGATACAGGGCTTTTTCGGCGGCAAGGTGGACCTGGTGTTCCAGCGCTTTACCGAAATCTGGAGCGCCATGCCAATTCTGTACCTGCTGATCATCTTCAGCGCGGTGCTGGCGCCCAGCGCTGGCCTGCTGCTGGTGCTGCTGAGCCTGTTTGGCTGGATGGCGCTGTCCGACTATGTGCGGGTGGAGTTTTTGCGCAACCGCCAGATGGACTATGTGAAATCGGCGCGGGCCCTGGGCGTGCCGAGCTGGAAAATCATGTGGCGCCATATTCTGCCCAACAGCATGACGCCGGTGGTCACCTTTTTGCCGTTCCAGATGAGTGCCGCGATCCTGACCCTGACATCGCTGGATTTTCTGGGCCTGGGCGTACCCCCGGGCACCCCGAGCCTGGGCGAGCTGTTGAACCAGGGCAAGAACAGCATCGATGCCTGGTGGATTTCGCTATCGACCTTTGCGGTGCTGGTCGCCACCTTGCTGCTGCTGACCTTCATGGGCGATGCGCTGCGGGATGCGCTGGACCCGCGCAAGCAGCTCAACACGCCACGTGCTGGCGCAGCACCAGCTGCAGCGCCGGCCCAGCCAGCGCCGACGGCCAGCGCAGATGCCAAGGAGGCCCGCCATGCTTGAGCCAACACTACCCCCGGTGGCCGTGCCCGCGCCGCTGCTGCAGGTCAACCACCTCTATGTGGGCTTTGGCGGGCAGGACGTGGTCAAGGACCTGAGCTTTTGCATACAGGCTGGCGAGAAGCTGGCGTTGGTCGGCGAATCAGGCTCTGGCAAGACAATCACGGCCCTGTCGCTGCTGCGCCTGGTGGGCGAGGCCCAGCTACGCGGCGAAGCGCTGATGGGTGGGCGCAACCTGCTGCAGATCTCCGAGCGCGAGATGCAAGCCGTGCGGGGCGATGAGATTGCGGTGATCTTTCAGGAGCCGATGACGGCGCTGAACCCGCTGATGACCATGGGCGCACAGATTGCCGAGGTGCTGCAGCTCAAGCAGGGCCTGGGCGACAAGGCGGCCTGGGAGCAGGCGGTGCAGCTGCTGGCCACCACCGGCATCCCCGAGCCGCAGCGGCGCGCCGGCAGCTACCCGCACCAGCTCAGCGGCGGCCAGCGCCAGCGCGCGATGATTGCCATGGCGCTGGCCTCCCGGCCCAAGCTGCTGATCGCCGATGAGCCCACCACCGCGCTGGATGTGAGCCTGCGCGGCCAGATCCTGGAGCTGCTGAGCGACTTGCAACGCCAGACCGGCATGGCGGTGCTGATGATCACCCATGACCTGCCGCTGGTGCGCCATTTTGCCGACCGGGTCGCGGTGATGGAAAAAGGCCGCCTGGTGGAGCAGGGGGCCGTGGCCGAGGTGTTTGCCGCGCCCCAGCATGCCTATACCCAGAAGCTGCTGGCCAGCACGCCCCAGCGCCAGGTGGTGGCCCGCCAGCCTGAGGCACCCACGGTGCTGAAAACGCGCGGTCTGCAGGTGGCCTATGCCACGCCGCTGCCGGGCTTTGCCGGCTGGTTCCGCAAGGGCCGGTTCGAGGCGGTGCGCGGCGCCAGCCTGGCGCTGGGCAGGGGCCAGACCTTGGGGGTGATTGGCGAGTCGGGCTCGGGCAAGTCCACCTTGGCCCAGGCGATCCTGGGCCTGCTGCCCAGCCAGGGCGAGCTGCGCATTGGCCAGGAGACCTGGCAGTTGCCGGCCCAGCGCAACAGCGCGGCCAACCAGCAGCTGCGCCGCAAGGTGCAGGTGGTGTTCCAGGATCCGTTCTCGTCGCTGTCGCCGCGCATGACGGTGCAGGAGATGGTGGGCGAAGGCCTGCAGCTGGCGCAGCCCCAGCTGGCTCCAGCCGATCTGCAGCAGCAGGTGCTGGCGCTGCTGCAGGAAGTGGGCATGACCGAGGCGCAGTTCCCGGGCCTGCTCGAGCGCTATCCGCATGAGTTCTCGGGCGGCCAGCGCCAGCGCCTGGCCATTGCCCGTGCGCTGATCGTGGAGCCCGAGATCCTGGTGCTGGACGAGCCCACCAGCGCGCTCGATGTCACCATCCAGCAGCAGGTGCTGGCCTTGCTGCAGCGCCTGCAGCGCGAGCGCGGCCTGAGCTATGTGCTGATCACGCACGATGTGGCGGTGATCCGGGCTATGGCCCATGAGGTGCTGGTGATGAAGGATGGCGAGGTGGTGGAGAGCGGCGAGGTCATGCAGGTGCTCGATGCCCCGTGCCAGGCCTACACGCAGCGCCTGATGGCCGCCAGCCTGGAGCTGGGCTGAGCGGGCAGCGCCCGGCAACGACTTTTTGAGCGGAATAGGGCCGCTGGCAGTGCGCAAGCTGCCTGCGGCATCAACGGGAAATCCATGACAGTATTGCTGCAAGTGACCGGTTTGGGCAAGCGCTTTGGCGGCGTGCAGGCCGTGGCCGATGTGAGCTTTGCCTTGCGCCGGGGTGAAGTGCTGGCGCTGATTGGCCCCAATGGCGCGGGCAAGACAACCACCTTCAACATGCTGGGCGGGCAGCTGGTGCCCGATGCCGGCAGCATGCTGCTGAGCGGCACGGCCCTGGGTGGCAAGCGGCCCCGCGAAATATGGCGCCTGGGCGTAGGGCGCACCTTCCAGATTGCCGAGACCTTTGCCTCGCTGACGGTGGCAGAGAACGTGCAGATGGCCCTGCTGTCGACCGCAGGCCGCGTCTTTGGCCTGTGGCAGAAAGCCGCCCACTTTCAGCGTGATGAGGCGCTGGCCTTGCTGGCGCTGGTGGGCATGCAGGACCAGGCCGACCGCGCTTGCAGCGCGCTTGCCTATGGCGATGTGAAGCGGGTGGAGCTGGCCATCGCCATGGCCCACAAGCCTGTGCTGCTGCTGATGGATGAGCCCACCGCCGGCATGGCGCAGGCCGAGCGCCTGCAACTGATGGCACTGACCCGGCAACTGGCCCGCGAGCGCGACATGGCCGTGCTGTTTACCGAGCACAGCATGGATGTGGTGTTTGCCTATGCGGACCGCATCATCGTGCTGGCGCGGGGCCGGCTGATTGCCGAGGGCGCGCCGGAGGCCGTGCGGCGCAACCCCGAGGTGCAGGCGGTCTACCTGGGCAAGGGCAGCACCTATGACAGCCAGGAACAGAGCCAGGAGCCAGCCGTATGAGCGCGCCGATACCCGATATGCACGCCGATCTGCTGCTGCTGGTGAGCGCGTTCAACGCCTGGTACGGTGAAGCCCATATTCTGTTTGATGTGGGGCTGGAGGTGCGGCGCGGCGAGGTCGTGGCCTTGATGGGCCGCAATGGCGCGGGCAAGTCCACCACGCTCAAGGCCATCATGGGCCTGGTGGAGCGGCGCAAGGGCGCTGTGCAGTTCATGGGCCAGAACATTGCACAGGCCGACCCCTGGCGCATTGCGCGCCTGGGCCT
>NZ_KE148635.1:4639-18025 GCF_000410635.1 Comamonas sp. B-9 | reverse complement strand
AGAGCGGCGCATCTTCAACGACCTGACGGTGCTGGAGAACCTGGAAGTGGGCCGCCAGCCGCCCCGGCGCTGGGCCGATGGCAGCCTGGCCAGCCAGTGGACGGTGGATGAGTTGCTGGCCTTTTTTCCCAATCTGGCAGCCATGCCGCAGCGCGCTGGTGGGCAGATGAGTGGTGGCGAGCAGCAGATGCTCACCGTTGCCCGCACCCTCATGGGCAATCCCTATCTGGTGCTGCTCGATGAGCCCTCTGAAGGCGTGGCGCCTGTCATCGTCGAGCAGATGGCGCAGATGATTGTGCAGCTCAAGCAGCGCGGCGTGAGTATTTTGCTGTGCGAGCAAAACCTGCACTTTGCGCGCCTGGTGAGCGACCGGGCCTATGTGCTGGAGAAGGGTGCGATCGCGTTTGCCGGCAGCATGCAGGCGCTGATCGATGAAGAGCGGGCTGGCGCCAAGCGGATTGGCGTCTAAAGCGCCATCAGACAAAGCAAAGCCTGCACCGAGCGCGCGCAGGCTTGGATGCCTCTCCTGCGTATGAAGGGGCGTGCTGCCGCTTACCAGTGGCCCGTGGGGTTGATCCCGTCTTGCATCACCCAGTGGATGCGCGAGGTCTCGACCCCCATCAGTGCGGCCTGGTGCACCAGCATGTCGGTGGTCTTGCCATCGAGCACCGGCTGGCGCGAGAGCAGCTTGAACGAGTCGGTGGTGTCGCCCATCAGCATGGCCCAGCGGTAATCGGGGTCGATGGCGACGACATGGTAGCCCTCGTGGAAGGGACCCATGAACGAGGCCTTCATCGCGCCAAAGTTGGGCGCGCCGACAAAGCGGGCAATGCCATGGCCCTCGACCCAGCGGTGGGTGCCGGCATGGAAACCCCGGGTCGTGATGCCCAGGCTGCCGTCGCTCAGCAGCTCGTACTCGACGCGTGAGCGCGTCAGCGGCTTGCCCAGGCCGCGCTCAATGCGGGCGATCTCGTACCAGTCGCCTACAAAGCGTTCTGCGTCAAAGTCGGCGACGGGCTCAATCAGGTCGACCGGCACGACTTTGCGGGATTTGTTGCTGGTCCACCAGTAAACGGCCAAGGCGGCCACGCCAGCTGCCAGGGGGAGCCAGAGAGAGCGCTGTTGCGGTCGTTGTTGATGATCGAGCTCTTGCATAAGAAATTATTCCTTGTTTTGTTTTCTGAATCCTAACCAGATAGGCGTAATTTACAAGCTGCCAGCGCGGGCCAAATGTAAGCAAAGCGCCTGATTTGCGCAGTTGCTTTGCGGTTTGCATGCCTAATTTCGCACCAAGGCACGGGAATTAGCAGGTATTTTTATCTGCTCGCTTGGCATCTGTGGCCTAATGTCGGTTTTGTTTATCGCGAGGTCCCAGGATGGGCAACAAAATCGTTACGGAAGCTGACCGCAAGTTCACCCCTCAACCGGCCCTGCCTAACGGCAAGAGCCTGCCTACTGCTGGCCGCGGCCAACAGGTCAGCCGTGCCCGTGGCACTGCTACCCGTTCCAAGAAGAACCCAGGCAAGCGTACGCACAAGGGCGGTTAATACCGCCTACCGGTTTGCCCCGTCCGCATGCCGCGCTTGCCACGATCAGGCGCGGCATGCGGATGGTGCTTTTTCGGTAAGGATGAGCCCGCATCAGCGGGCTTTTTTGCGTCTGTCTGAAGGGATTGTCAGCGCTGCAAGCGGCGGCGCAGCTCCAGCACCTCTTCCATCAGGTCGACGGTCAGCGCGGCCAACTGGGGGTCGGCATCATAGGTGTGCTCCAGCAGCGCCACACGTCGCGCGCGCAAGATGCAGGTGGCCGCAAAGCGCCAGCTGGTGACCGCTTCGGGGTTGCGTGTGCCGGTGCTGGGGGTGAGCACGCCATCGACGACGCGGGCCTGCACCCAGTCCAGGTTGCGCTGGCAGGCCTGGGCCAGGCTGGCCGCATCGAGGCTGTCGTCGTCAATGATCTGCAAGCTGCTGGTGTGTACGGTCGTGTAGTGGGGCATGGTCACACTCCTTGGCGAGGCTGGTAGTGGGGAAAGGCCTGGGCAAAGGCCGCGTAGGCAGCGCGCTCTTGCTCGGTCGTGGCCGGTGGTATGTGCAGTTGCAGCTCCAGGTACAGATCACCTGGCGTGGCAGCGGGCAGGCCCTTGCCCTTGATGCGCAGCTTGCGCCCGGCCGACCAGCCTGCAGGAATCGTCACTTCCAAGGTGCCGGCCGGCGTCTTGACCTCCGCGCTACCACCCAAAGCCGCTTCCCAGGGGCTGACGGGCATCGGCATATAGACATCCTTGCCTTCGGCACGCCAGCGCTTATCGGGGCGAAAGTGCACTTCGAGCAAGAGATCGCCTGCGGGCCCACCTTGGTAGCCGGGTCCGCCCTGGCCAGCGAGGCGAATCATCTGGCCCTCGCGCACCCCGGCAGGGATCTTCACCTGCAGCTGGCGCTCCTGGCTGCGTACTTCGCCATCCTCGGTCACTTCCTGGCCGTGCAAGGTCAGCATGCGTTCGCTGCCCTGGTAGCTGTCGGTCAGGTCCAGCTCGATGCTGGCGTGCTGGTCCTCGCCCCGCATCGCCGCACGTGGCCCGCCGCTGCCAGGGCCACCGCGCTGGGCGCGTGCCGCGTCGCCAAACATCTGGCGAAAGAAATCACTGTAGTCGGCATCGCCCCCCATGCTCTGGCGGCGAAACTGGTAATCGCCGCTGTCAAAGCCCTCGGCGCTGCGGAAGGGGTTGCCCGCGCCTGCCCCAAAGCCGCGCGGCGCGTCGAGCATGGCGTCGTATTCGGCACGCTTTTGCGCATCCGACAGCACCGCATTGGCCTCGTTGACCTCGGCCATGCGCTGGGCGGCGTCTTTTTCCTTGCTCAGGTCCGGGTGGTATTTGCGGGCGAGCTTGCGAAATGCTTTTTTGATCTCGTCTGCGCCGGCCTTTTTGTCCACGCCCAGAACGTTGTAGTAGTTTTTCGAATCCATGCCTGCTCCCGAAGATATGGCAGTTTGCTGTTGTACAGGCAACTGCCCAATGGCTGATGACTTCCTAGAACTTAGTTGCTTTTGGGTCTGATTCAAGTCAGAGAAGCGCGTATTCTCAAAGGCAGCAGGGCCCTCGGATACCGCAATGGTGGTACAAATACGCCTTTGTGTGTGGGATGGGTTGTGTATGACCGAGGCTGCGACGGCGCCCTGGCTGGTGGTGTGTTTGTGCGCGCAGTGGTGCGGTACCTGTGGCCAGTACCAGCCTGCCTTTGATGCGCTGGCCAAGGAGTGGCCGGACATGGCCTTTGTCTGGCTCGATGTCGAGGACGAGGAAGAGGCGCTGGGCGAGCTCGATATCACGACCTTCCCCACGGTGCTGCTGGGGCGTGGCACCGAAGCCATGTTCCTGGGCCCTGTTCTGCCCCAGCCCGGCGTGCTGCAGCGCATGCTGGAGCGTTTTTCGCAAGGTGACGCGCAGGCCTTGCCTTCGGGTGATGAAGCCCATGCGCTGCTGCAGCGCACCGCGGCCATCGTGCAGGCGCGCAATACGCAGACTTAGTCGTTCGCACGCCTAAAAGCCACTTCGCATCATTGCATCGATACTGGTTTGCCCCTATAATTGATGTCTACACGACCAACTGGGCGGTGCCAACCGCCCATTTTTTTTGGTCGCATGTTTTTCAGCTCGATGCTGCGGAATGTGTAACATTCCGTGGTTCTCGGGTTTTTTGTATTTGCGGGATAAATAGCACACGTGAGCTTGCAAGAAACCACCCTACAAACGGTGAGCGGCCTGGGCTACGACTTGGTGGAGATCGAACGCTCTGCCAGCGGCCTTTTGCGCATCACCATCGACCTGCCTTGGAATGCGGATGAAGTCCGCCCGGAAGGCGTGCCAGAGCAGTTTGTGACGGTGGAGGATTGCGAGAAGGTCACCCGCCAGCTGCAGTTTGCACTGGAAGTCGATGGCGTGGAATACAAGCGCCTGGAAGTGTCCTCGCCCGGTATTGACCGTCCATTGCGCCATGAGCAGGATTTCATCCGCTTTGCCGGCGCGGTGGTGGACCTGACGCTGAAGGAATCCATCGGTGCAGCTGCCGAGGGCACGACCATCAGCGCCAATCGCAAGAAATTTCGGGGCACGCTCGAGCGTACCGAGGCAGGTGGCTGGCAGATCGTCTGGAGCGATGCGCCGCCTGTGAAGCCCGGTGCCCGCGTGAGCAAGAAGCGCCCACCGGCACCGCTGCAAAGCCTGGGTTTTACGCTCGATGAGTTGCGTGAAGCGCGTCTGGCACCCATCGTGAGCTTCAAGGGCAGGGCGGCAGCAGGTGCTGCCGACGAACCCCAGGCCTGAGTGGCCCCGCACATGGTGGCGCTGATGATGCCGCCTTCTGGTTAAAGATTGAAATAGGAGAGTCGTCGCATGAATCGCGAATTGTTGATGCTGGTGGATGCCATCGCGCGCGAAAAGAACGTAGAGCGCGATGTGGTGTTCGGAGCTGTGGAATCTGCCCTGGCCCAGGCTACGAAGAAGCTGTATCCCGGCGAAGTGGATGTGCGTGTGGCTATCGATCTCGATACCGGCGACTACGACACCTTCCGCCGCTGGCTGGTGGTGCCTGATGATGCGGGCCTGCAAAACCCTGACGCCGAAGAAATGCTGATGGATGCCGTTGACCGCAAGGCAGACGCGCAGGTGGGCGACTACATCGAAGAGCAGATCGAATCGGTGCCTATCGGCCGTATCGGTGCCATGGCGGCCAAGCAGGTGATCCTGCAAAAGATCCGTGACGCCGAGCGCGAGATGCTGCTCAACGACTTCATGGCACGCGGCGACAAGATCTTCAACGGCACCGTCAAGCGCATGGACAAAGGCGACATCATTGTCGAGTCCGGCCGCGTGGAAGGCCGCTTGAAGCGCGGTGAAATGATTCCGAAGGAAAATCTGCGCAATGGTGACCGCGTTCGCGCGATGATCATGGACGTGGACCTGACCCTGCGCGGCGCGCCGATCCTGCTCTCGCGCTCTGCGCCCGAGTTCATGGTCGAGCTGTTCCGCAACGAAGTGCCCGAAATCGAGCAAGGCCTGCTGGAGATCAAGAGCTGCGCCCGTGACCCAGGCAGCCGCGCCAAGATTGCCGTGCTCAGCCACGACAAGCGCATTGACCCGATCGGCACCTGCGTTGGCGTGCGCGGCAGCCGCGTGAACGTGGTGACCAATGAGCTCGCTGGCGAGCGCGTGGACATCGTGCTGTGGTCCGAGGACCCGGCCCAGTTCGTGATCGGTGCGCTGGCGCCGGCCAATGTGTCCTCGATCGTGGTGGACGAAGAAAAGCATGCCATGGATGTGGTGGTGGACGAGGAAAACCTCGCGATCGCCATTGGCCGTGGTGGTCAGAATGTGCGTCTTGCCTCCGATCTGACGGGGTGGAAGATCAACATCATGGACGCGGCCGAATCGGCCCAGAAGCAGGAAGAGGAAACCAGCACTTCCCGCAAGCTGTTCATGGAAAAGCTGGATGTGGATGAGGAAATCGCTGACATCCTGATCGAAGAAGGTTTCTCCAGCCTGGAAGAAGTGGCCTATGTGCCGCTGCAGGAAATGCTGGAAATCGAGAGCTTCGACGAAGAGACCGTCAATGAGCTTCGCACGCGCGCCAAGGATGCGCTGCTGACGATGGAAATCGTCCACGAAGAGAGTGTTGCCCGTGTTTCCCAAGCGTTGCGTGATCTGGAAGGGATGACGCCTGAGTTGGTAGCCCAGCTGGAAGCTGGTGGAATCCACACGCGTGACGACCTGGCCGATTTGGCCATTGATGAATTGACCGAGCTGACCGGACAGTCTGCCGATGACGCAAAAGCCTTGATCATGAAGGCCCGCGAACATTGGTTTGATGGACAGGAATAAGGTCAGGAGGCACGGAACAAGATATGTCGAGTAATACTGTCGCCGAGTTCGCTGTTGAACTCAAGAAATCACCGGATACATTGCTGGAGCAACTGCAAGCCGCAGGCGTGTCCAAGCACGATGCATCCGATGCACTGACTGAAACGGACAAACAAGCGCTGTTGTCCCATCTGCAGGCCGCCCACGGCGCTGCCGACCGCAAGAAGATCACATTGACCAAGAAATCTACCAGCGAGATCAAACAAGCCGACGCCACGGGCCGGGCGCGCACCATCCAGGTGGAAGTGCGCAAGAAGCGGACCTTCGTCAAGCGTGACGAGGTGGCAGACGCCGATTCCGACGAAGCCCTCAAGCACGCCGAAGCCAAGCAAAAGGAAGCCGAACACAAGGCTGACCTGGTCAAGCGCGAAGAGGAAGCCCGCCGCGAAGTGGACCTGATCGGCAAGCAGGAAGCCGATCTGGTGCAGCAACGTGCCGAGCGCGCCGAGCGTGAAGAGCGCGAGCGCAAGGAACGTGAGGCGGAAGAGCGCGCCGCTGCCTACGTGGCCAAGACGCAAGAGCGCAAGGCCCAGGAAGCTGCCGAGCAGGAAGAGGCTGCGCGCCGCCACGCCCAGGAGCTGGCTGCCCGCAACGAAGCCCAGGCTGAAGCCAAGAAAAAGGCCGAAGACGAATCCAAGGCCCGCGAGGCGGAGGAAACCGCGCGCGCTGTCGATCTGGACGAGCGCCGCCGCAAGGCCCTGGCCGAGGCAGAAGCCATTCGCGCCATGATGAATGCACCCAAGAAGGTGCTGGTGGCCAAGAAGCCTTCGGAAGAGAAGAAGGAAGTCAAGGCCGCTGATGCCAAGAAGGGCACCTTGCATAAGCCTGCCACGACCGGCACTGGCGCGGCCAAGCCTGCCGCTGGCGCAGCGCCTGGCAACAAGGAAGTCAAGTCGGCCAAGCTGTCTTCGAGCTGGAGCAACCAGAACGACAGCAACGGCAAGAAGAAAGAACTCAAGACCCGTGGTGATTCCTCGGGTGGTGTGGCCGGTCGCGGCAACAACTGGCGCTCGGGCCCCCGTGGCGGCCGTCGCGGCAATGACCGCAACGACCACCGTGGTGCGCAATCGGCTGCACCGGCGGAAGCACGCGTGCTCGACGTCTATGTGCCCGAGACCATCACCGTGTCCGAGCTGGCCCACAAGATGGCCATCAAGGCCTCCGAGGTGATCAAGTCGCTGATGAAGATGGGCCAGATGGTCACCATCAACCAGCCGCTGGACCAGGACACCGCGATGATCGTCGTGGAAGAAATGGGCCACAAGGCGCATATCGCCGCACTGGACGATCCGGAAGCGTTCACCGCCGAAGAAGAATCCCAGGCCGAATCCGAAGCGCTGCCACGCGCGCCGGTCGTGACCGTGATGGGCCACGTCGACCACGGCAAGACCTCGCTGCTGGACTACATCCGCCGCAGCAAGGTCGCTGCGGGCGAAGCCGGCGGCATTACGCAGCACATTGGTGCCTACCACGTGGAAACCCCACGCGGCATGATCACCTTCCTCGACACCCCTGGTCACGAGGCCTTCACGGCCATGCGTGCCCGTGGTGCACAGTCGACCGACATCGTGATTCTGGTGGCTGCTGCCGACGACGGCGTGATGCCCCAGACCAAGGAAGCGATCAAGCACGCCAAGGCCGCTGGTGTTCCTATCGTGGTGGCCATCACCAAGGCTGACAAGCCCGATGCCAACCCCGAGCGCGTCAAGCAGGAGCTGGTGGTCGAGCAAGTGGTGCCCGAAGAGTACGGTGGTGACTCGCCTTTCGTGGCCGTGTCGTCCAAGACCGGCCAAGGCATTGACGAGCTGCTCGAACAGGTGCTGCTGCAGGCCGAAGTGCTGGAACTCAAGGCACCGGTGGAAGCCAATGCCAAGGGTTTGGTGATCGAAGCCCAGCTGGACAAGGGCCGCGGCCCGGTGGCCACGGTGCTGATTCAGTCCGGTACCTTGAAGGTGGGCGATATCGTGCTGGCCGGTCAAACCTATGGCCGCGTGCGTGCCATGGTCGACGAAGACGGCAAGGTTGCCAAGGAAGCCGGTCCATCGCTGCCCGTTGAAATCCAGGGTCTGTCGGATGTGCCGCAGGCTGGTGACGACTTCATGGTGCTGCCCGATGAGCGCCGCGCCCGTGAAATCGCGACCTACCGTGCTGGCAAGTTCCGCAACACCAAGCTGGCCAAGCAACAAGCGGCCAAGCTGGAGAACATGTTCGCCGAAATGGGTGCGGGCAACGTGCAATCGCTGCCGATCATCATCAAGGCCGACACCCAGGGTTCGCAAGAAGCGCTGGCTGCCTCCTTGCTCAAGCTGTCGACCGACGAGGTCAAGGTGCAGATGGTCTACACCGGCGTGGGCGGTATCAGCGAGTCGGATGTGAATCTGGCGCTGGCCTCCAAGGCGATCGTGATCGGTTTCAACGTGCGTGCCGATGCGCAAGCGCGCAAGACCGCCGAGAGCAACGATGTCGATATCCGCTACTACAACATCATTTACGACGCTGTCGATGAGTTGAAGGCGGCCATGTCCGGCATGCTCGCTCCCGAGCAACGCGAAGAGATCATCGGTATGGCCGAGATCCGCACCGTGTTCGTGGCCTCCAAGATCGGCACTGTGGCTGGTTCGTACATCACCCAGGGTCACGTTACCCGCAATGCACACTTCCGTCTGCTGCGCGACAACGTGGTCATCTACACCGGTGAGATCGACTCGCTGCGCCGCCTCAAGGACGACGTCAAGGAAGTCAAGGAAGGCTTCGAGTGCGGTATCAAGCTCAAGAACTACAACGACATCAAAGAAGGTGATATGTTGGAAGTCTTTGAGATCAAGGAAATCGCTCGTACGCTGTAATTTCCGATGGCAACTCGCAAGAAAACTGCTGCGCCCAATCGCAGCTTCAAAGTCTCCGACCAGATCCAGCGGGATCTGTCGGAGCTGATCGCCCGTGAGTTGAAGGACCCACGTGTGGGCATGGTGACGCTGCAAGCCGTTGAGGTGACGCCGGACTATGCCCACGCCAAGGTCTATTTCAGCTTGCTGATCGGTGACCCCGACCAGACCCAGGACGCACTGAACCAGGCAGCTGGCTTCTTGCGCAATGGCCTGTTTAAGCGCCTGCATATCCACACCGTGCCGACCTTGCACTTCATCTACGACCGCACCACCGAGCGTGCCGCCGACATGAATGCCTTGATCGCCAAGGCCGTGGCATCGCGCGGACCCGAGGAAGGCTGATCGCATGCATGCCTCTCGCACACGGGTGCAGCGGCGCCCTGTGCACGGGGTGTTTCTGCTCGATAAACCCATTGGCCTGTCCAGCAACGACGCTTTGCAAAAAGTGAAGTGGCTGCTGCGCGCCGAAAAAGCGGGCCATACCGGCACGCTCGACCCATTGGCCACGGGTGTGCTGCCTCTGTGTTTTGGCGCGGCCACCAAGTTCAGCCAATTGCAGCTCGATGCCCCCAAGACCTATGAGGCCCTGGTACACCTGGGTGCCACTACCACCACCGGCGACGCCGAGGGTGAGGTGCTGCAGACCTGGGCGGTGGATGCGCCCGCGCTGACGCCCGAGAAACTGGCCGCCGTGGCGGCCCGCTTCACCGGCCCCATAAGCCAGGTGCCGCCGATGTACAGCGCGCTCAAGCGCGATGGCAAGGCCCTCTACGAATACGCCCGCGCCGGCATCACGCTCGAGCGTGAGCCGCGCGCTGTCACCATCTTGCATCTGACGCTGTCGCGTGTGCAAGAAGAGCAGGCCTTTGTCGCGCTCAAGATGACGGTGCGCTGCAGCAAGGGCACCTATGTGCGTACGCTGGCCGAGGATATTGGCCAGGCGCTGGGCTATGGCGCGCATTTGCGCAGCCTGCGCCGCATAGAAACCGGTGGGATCGACCTGTCCCGCTGTATCAGCCTGCAAACCCTGGAAGCGACGCCCGATGCGGAGCGCCTGCACACCGTGTTGCCTGTCGACACGTTGCTGGCAGCGCACACCCGTGTCACGCTCGATGGTGATAATGCAGGCAGATTTTTGTCCGGCTTGCGCCGGCGGGGTGAATGGGCCGATGCCGATGCAGTGGCCGTTTACGGAGAAGAGCCTCCTGCGCTTTTGGGTGTGGCACACATCCGGGCGCGCGAGCTCATTCCCGACCGCCTCTTAAGCCCCGTCGAGATTCAACAAATTTTGGAAGGAACGCCGCGCCCACAAGCCAGCGGCATTTTGGAAACATCATGAGCAAACAAATCCGCAATATTGCGATCATCGCCCACGTTGACCATGGCAAGACGACCATGGTGGACCAGCTGCTGCGCCAGTCTGGTACCTTCGCCGAACACGAAAAAGTCGTGGACACCGTGATGGACAACCACGCCATCGAGCGTGAGCGCGGCATTACCATCCTGGCCAAGAACTGCGCCGTGTCCTGGAACGACACCCACATCAACATCCTCGACACCCCCGGTCACGCGGACTTCGGTGGTGAAGTGGAGCGCGCGCTGTCCATGGTGGACGGTGTGGTGCTGCTGATCGACGCGCAAGAAGGCCCCATGCCCCAAACGCGTTTTGTGACCAAGAAGGCACTGGCCCTGGGTCTGAAGCCCATCGTCGTGGTGAACAAGGTCGACAAGCCCGGTGCCAACCCCGACAAGGTCGTGAACGCTGCGTTTGACCTGTTCGACAAGCTCGGCGCGACCGATGAACAGCTGGACTTCCCTGTGGTGTACGCCTCGGGCATCAACGGCTGGTCGTCGAAGGAAGAAGGCGAGCCAGGCGCGCAATGGGGCCCCGACATGTCGGCCCTGTTCGAAACCATTCTGGAACACGTGCCTGCGGTGCAGGGCGACGCGACTGCACCGCTGCAGATGCAAGTCTCCGCACTGGACTACTCCACGTTCGTGGGCCGTATCGGCGTGGGCCGTATCACCCAGGGCACGCTCAAGCCCGGCCAGCAAGTGGCCGTGATGGCCGGCCTGGACGGCAAGAGCTACACCGGCAAGATCAACCAGGTCCACACCTTCCAAGGTATTGACCGCGTGCAAGCGACCGAAGCCGGTCCTTCCGAGATCGTGCTGATCAGCGGTATCGAAAACATCGGTATCGGTGAGACCGTGACCGACCCGGCCAATCCACAGCCTCTGCCGATGCTGAAGATTGACGAGCCTACGCTGACCATGAACTTCTGCGTGAACACCTCGCCTCTGGCAGGTCGTGAAGGCAAGTACGTGACCAGCCGCCAGATCTGGGACCGCCTGCAAAAGGAGTTGCGCTCCAACGTGGCCCTGCGCGTCAAGGAAACCGACGAAGACGGTATCTTTGAAGTGGCTGGCCGTGGCGAACTGCACCTGACCATTCTGCTCGAAGAAATGCGCCGCGAAGGCTACGAGCTGGCCGTGTCCAAGCCACGCGTCGTGATGCAAATGATCGACGGCGTGCGCAACGAGCCTATCGAGCTGGTGACGGCTGACATCGAAGAAGGCCACCAAGGCGGCGTGATGCAGGCGCTGGGCGAGCGCAAAGGCGAGTTGGTGAACATGGAACCCGATGGCCGCGGTCGCGTCCGTCTGGAATACCGCATTCCGGCCCGTGGCCTGATCGGCTTCACCAACGAATTCCTGAACCTGACCCGTGGTTCCGGCCTGATCGCCAACATCTTCGACAGCTACGAGCCGCACAAGGGCGAAATCGGCGGCCGCAAGAACGGTGTGCTGATCTCGATGGACGACGGTGAAATCTTCACCTACGCGCTGGGCAAGCTCGACGACCGTGGCCGCATGTTCGTCAAGCCCAACGACCCTGTGTACGAAGGCATGATCGTTGGTATCCACAGCCGTGACAACGACCTGGTGGTGAACGCCACGCGTACCAAGCAGCTGACCAACTTCCGCGTGAGCGGCAAGGAAGACGCGATCAAGATCACGCCTCCTATCGAGCTGTCGCTGGAATACGGCGTGGAGTTCATCGAAGAAGACGAGCTGCTGGAAATCACCCCCACCAGCCTGCGCGTGCGCAAGCGCCACCTGAAGGAACACGACCGCAAGCGCGCATCGCGCGAAAACGCATAATCTGCGTTGCGACGTGATCCAACACCAGCAAAGGCCGCAACTGCGGCCTTTTTTGCGTCTTAGACTTGCTGAAAGTAGGCGGGCGAACTGTGGCGAACACGAGACTCGCGGCATGGCGCTGCCAACATCAAATGATAGAATCGAGCTATTAATTTAATAATATGAATTAATAAATATTAACAATTTGCGAGGCCGATTTTCGGCCTTCGTCTTTTGTTTTTGAGCAATCGATGCGGGCCGATTTGCGCCATTTGTGCGATCTATACCGCACGTGCTTGATGACCGCATCGATATCCATCGGCAGCCAAAGTCTGCCGCTCATCCTTGTTATTTCTTCATGGAGTAGTTCGCTTTGAAGTTCCATTATTTGGCAGTGTTAGCTGCAGTGTCGCTGTCCGGCTGTGTCAGCAACCCATCGACTTCGTCAACCGATGCCAAGCCCCAGGAGCTGGTGCAGGCCATCCAGATCTTTGAACAGGTCTGCATCAAGCAGGCCCCGTCCTTTGCGGGCTCGATCCAGGCAGCAGCCGAGTTCGGCGTCAAGGACGTCATGGATGGGGGATTTGCCACATTTGCGTCTAAACCCGACAAGAGCCTGACTGTGCAGGTCAAAGAGGGACGAGAGTGCGCTGTAACCACGCCTTCGCAGCGCGACAGAACGCTGCGCAAACAGCTGCTGTCCGTTATTCAGAAATATTCCACCACCACGGTGGCGACGCGCATCCCAACGCAGGGAACCATTGAAGGCACAAGCTTCCTGTTCCACCACGACCGCAAGGGTGGCGAAGCCTTTGTCATGCTGGCCAAGGATGGCGTCAAGAAGTAAAGGGCTTCAGCTCGTATGTTCATCACTGTCCCAAGCTCAGCAGCAGCTCCTTCAAACGCTGCGCCGTGGCCACCGGCTGGCGCTGGTTCAAGGCCAGCGCAATGCCGATCTGGGGCAGGTGCTGGGTGTCGGTCAGCTCGCGGAAGATGACGCCGGGTGTCGCGGCCTTGGCGACCACGGCCGGCACCAGGGCCACGCCCAGGCCGGCGCCCACCAGGCTCACCAAGGTCTGGGCCTGCACGGCATGCTGCTTGATCTGCGGCATAAAGCCGGCGTTCTGGCAAGCCAGCACCACGAGGGCATGCAGGCCCGGCACCTCGCTGGGGCGGTAGTTCACAAAGGGCTGGTCGGCCAGGTCGATCAGCTGCAGGCTGTCCTTGATTTGCAGCGGGTTGCCAGCGGGCAGGGCGGCAATCAGGCGGTCGGGCTCGACGGGGGTGATGGACAGCTCGGTGGCCTGCGTGACGGGGTAGCGCAGCAGGCCGGCATCAAAATCACCGCTGGCGACCTGGGCGCAGATCTCGCGCGTCGTGGATTCGGTCAGCACCAGGTCAATCGCAGGGTGGGCGGCACGAAAGGCCTGCACCAGCTGC
>NZ_KE148635.1:0-4621 GCF_000410635.1 Comamonas sp. B-9 | reverse complement strand
GGGGAGGGGGGGGGGGAGCCGATAAAGCCGATATGCAGGCGCCCCAGCTCGCCGCTGGCGGTGGCCTGCGACACGGCCTGCACCTGGCGCGCATGGTAGAGCGCGAGCTTGGCGCTCTCCAGCGCCGCCCGGCCGGCGCCCGAGAGCACCGTGCCGCGCCGGTCGCGCTCGAACAGCTGCACGCCCAGGTCGTCTTCGAGCTTGCGGATTGACTGCGACAGCGGCGGCTGCGACATATGCAGCTGCTCGGCCGCCTGGCGGTAGTTCAGGGTTTGCGCCAGGGTGACAAAGTGGCGCAGTTGGCGCAAGTCCATTGATATCTCCTGTGTATCAGTACCTGTCAATTGCGACATAGACACAGCTGTGAAACATATCAAATAATGCCATTCATCGCTATCACCACAACGACGGAGACAAGCCTTGAGTGCATTGACAGGCCTGCGGGTGCTGGACTTATCCAGCGTGATTTTCGGGCCGCTGGCCAGCCAGGTGCTGGCCGATTACGGCGCCGAGGTGATCAAGATCGAGCCGCCTGGCGGCGACTCCACGCGCTACACCGGGCCGGCGGCCGAAGCCGGTATGTCGGCGCTGTTCATGGGCTCCAACCGCAGCAAGAAAAGCGTGGTGCTGGACCTCAAGGCGCCCGAAGCCCAGGCAGCGCTGCATGCGCTGCTCAAGACCGCCGATGTCTTCATGCACAGCATGCGGCCGCAAAAGCTCGCCAAGCTGGGGCTCGACCCAGTGCGGCTGCGCGCCCAGTACCCGCGCCTGGTCTATGTGGGCCTGCATGGTTTTGGTGAGGACGGGCCCTATGCAGGCCTGCCGGCCTATGACGATGTGATCCAGGGCATGAGCGGCCTGGCCGACCTGATGGAGCGCCAGACCGGCGAGGCCCGCTACCTGCCCACGATTGCGGCCGACAAGACCTGTGGCCTGGTGGCAGCGCATGCGGTGATGGCGGCGCTGTTCCAGCGCGAGCGCACGGGCGAGGGCAGCTTTGTCGAGGTGCCGATGTACGAAACCATGGTGGGCTTCAACCTGGTCGAGCACTTTTACGGCATGCATTTTGAGCCCGCGCTCAGCGGCGCCGGCTACCCGCGCGTGATGGCGCCTTGGCGCAAGCCCTACAAGACGCAGGACGGCCATGTCTGCATGATGCCCTACACCGATGGCCACTGGCACCGCTTTTTTGCCGCCGTGGGCCAGCCTGCGCTGGCGCAAGACGAGCGCTTTGCCACCCAGGCCCAGCGCACCCGCCATATCGCGACCCTGCTGGAGACCATGAGCAGCTATGTCGCGCAAAAAGACACTGCTTACTGGCTGCAAACCTGCGAGGAGCTGGAGATACCCGCCGCCCCCGTCGCCCGCATGGACGACCTGCCGCGCGACCCGCACCTCCAGGCCACCGGCTTTTTTGTCGAGCAGCACGACCCCGCCATGGGCACGGTGCGCTTTCCGCGCTCTTCCGTGCGCATCGATGGCGCGCAGGCGCCCATCGGCATGCCGCCGCGCCTGGGTGAGCACAACCAGCAGCTGCTGCGCGAAGCGGGTTGGGACGATGCCCGCATTGCCGCTTTGCAGCCCTCCATCGCTGAATGAATCTTTGAGAGTAACAAGGCCATGACCGCCCATAACTGGATTTCTTCGACCGACAACCGCGCAGCCAAGCTGGCAGGCACTGCCCGCATGGGCCAGGGCTTTGTCTGGCAGGACCTGCAGGTCGGCCAGCAGCTGTGCACCTTTCGCCGCACGGTGACGGAGACCGACCTGGTCAACTTCATCAACACCACCGGCATGCTCGAGGCCATCTTTATCGAAGACGGCTACGACGGCGGCGCGATCCGAGGCCGCCCGGTGCCCGGTGCGCTCACCTACACCTTGATCGAAGGCTTCATCCTGCAAAGCATGATCCAGGGCACGGGCCTGGCGATGCTGGAGCTGCACCAGAAGATCCTGGGCCCGGTGGTGGTCGGAGACACGATCGAGGCGCTGGTGGAGGTGACCGATATCAAGCCGACCAGCAAAGGTGGCCGGGCGGTGGTGACTTCGCGCATCGAGGTCTACAACCAGCGCCAGGAGCAGGTGATGGTCTACACCGCCGTGCGCCTGCTCGCTGGGCGCTAGGCGATCACCGCAACCCGCGTCAGATGAAAAAACACATACAGGAGACAAAGATGCAATATGGTTTGGTACGTCGTTCCGCCTTGCTGGCCCTGGCGATGGTTGCTGTTGGTGGGGCTGCACAGGCGCAGGACCCCTGGCCCAGCCGGCCGATCACCCTGGTCGTGCCGTTCCCGCCTGGCGGCCCCACCGATATGGTGGCCCGCGTGCTGGCCCAGCAGGTGGGCCAGCAGCTGGGGCAGACGGTCATCGTCGACAACCGGCCCGGCGCCAACGGCAATATCGGCAATGCGCTGGTGGCCAAGGCCGCCGCCGATGGCTACACGGTGCTCTACAACACCTCGTCGATTGCGCTCAGCCCCTCGCTGTACAAAAAGCTCAGCTATGACGTGGCCAAGGACCTGCGCCCGGTCGCATTGACGGCCGTGGTGCCGCTGGGCCTGGTGGTCAACCCCAAGGTGCCTGTCAGCACGGTGCAAGAGCTGGTGAAGTACGCGCAGGACAACAAGGGCAAGCTTTCCTACGGCTCGGCCGGTAATGGCAATGTCACCCACCTGGCCGCCTTTCAGGTGGTGCAGCACTATGGCATCGACGCCAGCCATGTGCCCTACAAAGGCAGCGCCCCGGCCGATGTGGACCTGGTGGCCGGCCAGATCGAGTTCATGACCGACACCATCAACTCGGTCGCGCCCTTCATCAAGGACGGCAAGCTCAAGCTGCTGGCAGTCAGCACCGCCCAGCGCATTCCGAATTTTCCCAACGCTCCCACCCTGGCCGAAAGCGGCATGACCGGCTTTGAGGCCGGTGCCTGGCAGGGCGTGATGGTGCCGGCCAAGACGCCCGATGTGGTGGTGCAGCGGCTGAACGCCGAGCTGCTCAAGGCGCTGAAGGATCCCGGTGTGCTGGAGAAGCTGCGCGTGCAGGGCACCGAGCCGCTGGGCTCCACGCCGCAGGCCTATGGCGACTATATCCAGAGCGAGATCAAGCGCTGGGCCGGCGTGGTCAAGAGCACGGGCGTGTCCCTGGATTGAACGAAAGCGAAGACGATGACGATTTTGAACGGACTGGCGCTGACGCGCATCCCGCCTGAAGGCGAAGCGCTGCGCGCCCAGGTGCGTGCCTTTTTGCAAGAGGCGGTCAAAGACATGCCCGCCCATATCCGCGCCAAATCCTGGAGCGGCTACGACCCGGCCTTCAGCCGCAAGCTGGGCGAGAAGGGCTGGCTGGGCATGACCTTTCCCACCGCCTATGGCGGCCACGCGCAGGGTGCGTTTGCGCGCTATGTGGTGGTCGAGGAGCTGCTCAATTTTGGCGCCCCGGTCGGCTCGCACTGGATTGCCGAGCGCCAGAGCGCGCCCTTGATCCTGAAATACGGCACCGAGGCGCAAAAGCAGCGCTATGTGCCTCCGGTGGCGCGCGGCGAGAGCTTTTTCTGCATCGGCATGAGTGAGCCCAATGCCGGCTCGGACCTGGCCAGCGTGCGCACCCGTGCCGTGCCCAACGATGCCGGCTGGCTGCTCAATGGCCAAAAGATCTGGACCACCAACGCCCAGCACTGCCAGTACATGATTGCGCTGGTGCGCACCTCGGGCGAGGCGGCCGACCGCCAGAAAGGCCTGTCGCAGCTGATCGTGGATCTGAGCCTGCCAGGCGTCACTGTGCGGGCCATCGAGGACATGTCGGGCGACCGCCATTTCTGCGAGGTGTTTTTTGACAATGTGCAGCTGGCCTCCGATGCGCTGGTGGGCGCCGAAGGCCAGGGCTGGGAGCAGGTGACGGCAGAGCTGGCTTTTGAGCGCAGCGGCCCTGAGCGCCTGTTTTCGTCCGTGGTACTGCTGGACCAGTGGCTGGCCTTTTTGCGCACGCAAGCGGCGCCGCGCGCCGAATCCCTGAAGCTGGCCGGCCAGATCCTGGCGCGCCTGGCACCGCTGCGCGCGCTCTCGGTGGCGGTGCAGGAAAAGCTGGTGCAGGGCCAGAGCCCCATCGTCGAGGCCGCCCTGGTCAAGGACCAGGGCACGGTGCTGGAGCAGTTCATACCGGCTGCGATTGCCGATGACCTGATGGCGTTGGAGGGCGAAGCCGTACCGCACGAATTGCTGCTGACCCTGAACTACCTCACCCTGGTATCGCCGTGCTACACGCTGCGCGGCGGCACCCGCAGCATATTGCGCGGCATGATTGCGCGCGGCCTGGGCCTGCGTTGAGCGCAAGGAGAAAATGATGGACCATTTGATTACCGAGGCCCTGCGCGACCTGCTGACCGGGCAATGCACGCCCGCTGTGGTGCGCGCGATCGAGGGCGAAGTGGCTGCCGGCCAGAGCCCCGCCGCTGCGGCGCTGTGGCGGCAGATTGAAGACACCGGCTTTGCCGACCTGCTGCTGAGCGAAGAGGCTGGCGGCGCAGGCCTGGCCTTGCGCGATGCCTTTGGCGTCTGGGATTTGCTGGGCCAGCACGCGATGCCGCTGCCGCTGGCAGACACCATGCTGGCGCGGGCCTGGC
>NZ_KE148634.1:75817-77850 GCF_000410635.1 Comamonas sp. B-9 | reverse complement strand
GGCTCGCTGCGCCTGCCGGCCAGCTGGTGCGGTATCTACAGCCTCAAGCCCAGCCTGGGCCGCATCCCCATCGACCCGCCCTACCAAGGCCGTGCCGCCGGTCCGATGACGCGCAGCGTGGATGACTCGGCACTGATGATGCAGGTGCTGTCGGCCCCCGATGTGCGCGACACGATGAGCCTGCCGCCGCAGGACATCGCCTGGAGCACCGTGGCCAGCACCGGCGCGGACTTTATCCGGGGCAAACGCATTGGCCTCTTGCTCGATGCCGGCTGCGGCCTGCCGCTGCAGCCCGAGGTGCGCGCGGCCATTGAACAGGCCGCAGCGCTGCTGGAAGCCGCTGGCGCCCAGATCACACCGATGCAGCCCTTCATGACGCCTGCGATGCTGGACGGCATGGACCGCTTCTGGCGCATGCGCTCGCTGAGCGATCTGCAGGCGCTCAGCAGCGCGCAGCGCGACAAGGTGCTGCCCTATATCCGTGCCTGGGCCGAGAGCGCCGAGGGCATGAGCGGCAGCGCAGTGTTCCAGGCCAGCCAGCAGTTCCACCAGGTGCGCCTGGCCACCGTCAAGGCTTGCAGTGCATTTGACTTTGTGATCTCGCCCGTGGCGCCGCATGTCGCGTTTGATGCCGAATGGGCATCGCCCACCAACGACCCCCTGCGCCCGCTGGAGCACATCGGTTTTACCGTGCCCTACAACATGTCGGAGCAGCCGGCCGCCTCCATCAACTGCGGCTACACCGCCGCTGGCCTGCCCATTGGCCTGCAGATTGCCGGCGCGCGTTTTGACGACCTGGGCGTGCTGCAGCTGTCGCGCGCTTTCGAGCAGATCCGCGGCCCGCAAAAGCCCTGGCCCCAGCCGCCCCAGGCCTGAGCCAAGGAGCGCAGCGCATGGGCACACAGCAGGACCTGTATGGCAACCCGGTCAGCAGCGATGCGGCCGCCCTGCCCTACCTGAACGATTTTGCAGAAGGCTTTGCCGCCTGCGAGATGCGCGTGCTGCGCATCCTGGACATCGCCGCGCAGGACCCCAGCCCACTGGTGCAAACCTGGTGCGCCGCGCTCCATCTGTTTGCCGAAGATGCCCAGGCCGCCCAGCAGGCGCGGCCCTTTTTGCAGCGCGCCCGCAGCCAGTTGGCGCAGGCCCATGACCGCGAAGCGCAGTGGCTGGCCGCCATCGAGGCCTGGGCCGATGGCGACACGCCCTTGGCCGCGCAACGGCTGGAAGCACTGGTCCACCACTACCCGCGCGATCTGGCCGCGCTCAAGCTCGCGCACTACCATGCCTTCAACCTGGGCGATTCCCCGGCCATGCTGCGCATGGCGCTGGCCGCCCAGCCGCACTGCGCCGATATCCCCTACTTCCACGGCATGCTGGCCTTTGCCTATGAGCAATGCCATCTGCTGGGCCAGGCCGAGCGCGCAGCGCGCCATGCGCTGCAGCTGCGCTTCAAGGAGCCCTGGGCCCACCATGCACTGGCCCATGTACTGCTGACCCAAGGCCGCGTGGACGAGGGCCTGGCCTTTATGCAAAACGCGAGCAGCAGCTGGACGGGGCTCAACTCCTTCATGCAGACGCACAACTGGTGGCACCTGGCGCTGTTCCTGATGGAGGATGCGCGCCACGACGAGGCCCTGCAGCTGCATGACAGCCAGGTCTGGGGCGTGGTGCCGGCCTATTCGCAGGACCAGATCGGTTCCATCTCACTGCTGGCGCGGCTGGAGCTCGAAGGCGTCGATGTCGGCCAGCGCTGGCAGCAGCTCAGCCCCTATCTGCTGCAGCGCCAGCATGACCATGTGCTGCCGTTTCTGGACCTGCAGTACCTCTACGGCCTGGCACGCGCCGGGCAATGGCAGGCCGCGCAGCAGCTGCTGGCCAGCATGCAGGGCCATGCCAATGCGCAAGTGCAGCCCCGCCTGCGCACCGCCTGGCAGGATGTCTGCCTGCCCGCCGCGCGCGGCCTGCTGGCCCATGCCCAAGGCCAGTACGGCCAGGCCGCCCAGCAGCTGGGGCCCTTGATTGCGCGCCTG
>NZ_KE148634.1:68882-75550 GCF_000410635.1 Comamonas sp. B-9 | reverse complement strand
CTGCACCAGGGCCGGCTCAGCCCCCTGCACCGGCAGCAGGCCAAAGCGCACGCGGCTCAGGCGCGGCAAGCCCGCGCCGGGCAGCACAGGCGCCATCGCCTCGGTCAGCACCGCTGCATTGATGCATGCCACGCCCAGACCCGCCGCAATGGCCGACTGCAGACCGGCGACGCCCGAGGCCTGGTGGGCCACCACATAGTCCAGGCCCTGCTGGCGCAAGCGCGTCTCGGCATAGTGGCGCAGCGCGCAGCTGTCGGGCAGCACCAGCAAGGGCAGCGGCTGGCCGGGCTCGGCGGCCCATTGGCGGGGACGGGCCCAGACCAGCGGCTCTTCGGGCCCCAGCAACTGCAGGCGCTGTTTGAAAGGGGGCAGCGCCATCACCACACCCAGATCGCACTGGCCCTGGGCATAGGCGGCCTCCACCTCGGCGCTGCGCAGCACGCTGACCTCCAGCCGCACGGCAGGGTGGCGCTCTGCCAAGGCCTTGAGCATGCGCGCCAGCGCATCGGGCTTGAAGTAATCGGTGACCGCCAGCTTGAGCGCCCCTTGCAGCGCCAGGCCGCGCATGTCGCGCAAGGCATGCTCGGCCATGCCCACCAGCGCCCGCGCATGGCCCAGCAGCTGGCTGCCAGCCGCTGTAGGCAGTACGCCGGTCTTGCTGCGCAGCAGCAGCGGCTTGCCGATGCATTCCTCCAGCTTCTTGATCTGCTCGCTCACCGCTGACTGCGACAGGAACAGCTGCGGCGCAGCGGCCGTCAGGCTGCCGGCCTCGACCACGGCGATCAGGGTGCGGAGCTGGGCGAGGTCCAGGTGGGCCATGGCTTATCCAACGGTTTAACAGATGGCAACTATCATATCTTCCCGTTTTTCAAATGCATAGAGGGCTCGCACAATAGGCCCATCGTCCCACCCAGGAGCCTTCCATGCCCCACATCGCCATCCAACTCTCCGGCCCCCGCCATGCCGAGCGCCAGCAGCAAATCAGCCAGGCCATGGCCCAGCTCACCCAAGACATTCTGGGCAAGCGCCCCGAGGTGATTGCCATTGCATTCACCCAGGTCGCTGCGCAGGACTGGTGGATTGCCGGCCAGACGCTGGAGGAGCTGGGGCAGTCCGCCTTTCAGCTCGATATCAGCATCACCGACGAGACCAATACCAAGGCGGAGAAGGCGCGCTACCTGCAAGCGGTCTACGACACGATGGCCGGCCTGATGCCCAAGCTCCATCCGGTGTCCTATGTGCATCTGATCGATGCCCGCGCCGCCGCCTATGGCTATGGTGGCAAGACGCAGGAATACCGCTACAGCCACGGCTAACCCATCCCGCCCAGCACAGCCGCCGGGGACTTGACAGCGCCTCAGCGCTGCGCGGTGGCCAGCTTGACTGCCAGGCCCACAAACACCACGGCGGTGATCTTGTTGAGCCAGAACTGCGCACGCGGCGAGCGCAGCAGCAGGTTGCCAAAGGCGCCGGAGAACAGCGCAATGGCGCCAAACACCAGGAAGGCCGCCAGGATGAACACGGCGCCAAAGACAAAGATCTGCGGGCCGACCGGGCCGATGGCGGGGTCGGCAAACTGCGGCAAAAAGGCCAGGAAGAAGATCAGCACCTTGGGGTTGGTGAGGTTCATCACCACGCCACGGCGCACCATCACCAGCAGGTCCTTGCCTGCGATGTCCGCTCGACCGCTTCCGCTGGCAGCCGCTCCGCCAGCCGATGCATCTGCAGCCACCGGTGCCCGCCAGGCCCCCCAGGCGAGGTAGGCCAGGTAGGCCGCACCACACCACTTGAGCAGCGTGAATGCCATGCTGGACGCCGCAAACACCGCTGCCAGCCCCAGCGCCACCGCCGTGGTATGCACTACCACACCCAGGCACAGGCCCACCACCACGGCAATGCCCACGCGCCAGCCGCGTTGGATCGACTGCATCAGCACAAACAGGTTGTCCGGCCCGGGCGACAGCGCCAGCAACACGGCAACACCAAAAAAGGCCAGCAGGGATTGGAAAGTAGGCATAGGAATGTCTCGGGGAAGGGCCGCAGACCAGCGGCGAAGAACCGGCACATTATGGCCTGCGGCCCAGCCGACCAGATCTGCCAGCGCTTACGGGCGTGACAGCGGCGCAGTGACGATCCAGCCTTCCAGCGGGTCAATGCCGGGCGGCAAGCCATACAGCGCATGGCCCGCCGCATGCTGGGCCAGCGCCCAGCCGGCCTGCAACATGCAAATGGCGGCATCGAGGTGGTCACCACTGGCATCGGCTGCCATGGTCTGCAGCTGCGCAGCATCGGCCAGCAGGCGCAGCCCCAAATGGTGCTGGCCTAGCTGCAAGGCCTCCAGCAACTCTGCCCTGGCCTGGGCACGCTCGGGCGTCTGGCGCTGGCGGTCATCGCTTTTGTAGCTGCGCCGGCCAATCAACTCGCGCGCCAGCATGCCGGGGTAGGCCTCCAGCGCGACGCGGGCACTGTCACGGCGCAGCAGGCCCGGAAAATCTGCGCCCACATCCAGCAGCCGGGGCAGGCCCGCATGCAGCATCCAGGCCACCGGTGGGTTGACCCATTTCATCGAGGGGCTGGAGCCAGCGGGCCCATCGGTGGCGCGGTGGGCAAACTTGCCACCGGCGGGCCGGGCATCGCAAAAGGCCTTGAACAAGGTTCGGATCTCGCTGCGCTCCAGGCCAGCATAGTGCTGCATGCATGCCTGCCAGTCGCTGGGCCAGCCCAGTTGGCTGACGAGTGCGCGCGGCAGTGCAAACGGCAGGTCAAAGCCGCCGACCCAGGCCGGCTGCTGCTGCAAAAAATCCTGCCACTGCGCCAAGGCGGCAAAGCGCTCAAAGCTCTGCAGCGCCACCGTGCCCGCCTCGGCATCCAGCTGGCCCCAGGCCACCACCACGGGTTTGCGCCGGCTGGGGCTGCTGCTGAAATCGCAGCCCAGCACCGGTGGCAGCGCAGCGCCTGGCATCGCTCAGCCCAATCCCAGCGCGACCACGCCCACGCCGATCAGCAGCGCGCCGGCAATGCGCAGCAGGCGGTCGCCCTCGCCCAGCAGCTTGCCGCCAATAAGGGCGGCAAACAGCATCGAGACCTCGCGCGCCGGCGCCACATGCGAGATCGGCGCAGTCTGCACCGCATACAGCACCAGCACATAGGCCATGGGGCTGAAGATGGCGACGACCAGCGCAAAGCGCCATTGCTGCAGCCACAGACGCCGGGTCTCAGCCCAGTTCATCATGCCCAGCGGCGCCAGCATCACCACGCGCACCAGGTTGCCCATGTAGTCGAGCAGGATGGGCGAGAGCAGCATCACCTTGACGGCATAGCTGTCCACCACCGTATAGGCGGCAATGAACAGGCCCGTGAGCAGCCCGTAGTACAGGCCCTTGATGGTGCGATCGCGGGCCTCGCCGGGGCCCGGCCGGGTGGCGGCACGCAGCATGGCCGGGCCGCCAGCAATCAAAAATACGCCCGCCACCACGGCCGCGATGCCCACCGCGCCGAGGCTCGACAGATGCTCGCCCAGAAACAGCACCGCCACCATCGACGAGATCAGCGGCCCGCTGCCGCGTGCCAGCGGGTAGACCACGGTGAGATCGGCCACCCGGTAGCCGCGCAGCAAGGTGACAAAGTAAAAGATATGCAGCAAGGCGCTGGCCGAGACAAAGGCCCATTCGGTCAGGCCCCACTGGGGCACCACATCCTTGCCCACCCACCAGCCCACCGGCAGCCACACCAGCGCATTGAGCACCGAGGTGAACAGCGAGAAGCGGGCGTCACCCCCGGCTTTCTTGGCGACGATGTTCCAGAAAGCGTGGATGATGCCGGCCGCGATGATGAGCGTGAAAGCGTGGAGCGTCATGGCTGGAGGAACGGTGGAAGCGAGACGGAAAAAAATAACCCGGGTCGGGCCCGGGTGTCACACAGTCAGGGTGCGGATCAGTTGCCTGCGCGCTGCGGAATCAGCGACAGGAACTCGCGCCGCAGATTGGGGTTGGTCAGAAACTCGCCCCGCATGACCGAGTTGAGCATCTTGGAGTCCATCTCGCGCACACCGCGCCAGGACATGCAAAAGTGCGAGGCCTCCAGCACCACGGCCAGGCCATCGGGCTGGGTCTTCTTCATGATCAGATCGGCCAGCTGCACGATGGCCTCTTCCTGGATCTGGGGGCGGCCCAGCACCCAGTCGACCAGGCGCGCATATTTGGACAGGCCGATCACATTGGTGTTCTTGTTGGGCAGCACGCCGATCCAGACCTTGCCGATGACCGGGCAGAGGTGGTGGCTGCAGGCGCTGCGCACGGTGATCGGGCCGACGATCATCAGCTCGTTCAGGTGCTCGGCATTGGGGAAGGCCGTCACCTCGGGCTGGGGCACATAGCGGCCCTTGAACACCTCGGTCAGGTACATCTTGGCGACACGGCGCGCGGTGTTGCGGGTGTTGTGGTCGTCCTTGGTGTCGATGACCATGCTGTCGAGCACGCCCTGCATCTTGTGCTCGACTTCGTCAAGCAGCTGCTCGAGCTCACCGGGCTCGATGAACTCGGAGATGTTGTCATTGGCATGAAAGCGCTGCTGGGCTGCCACTATCCGCTCACGGATCTTGACGGACACCGGTGTGCCTTCGTCGCTGGCGGGTGCTTTATTCGGATCGGATAGTTCTGTAAACATAGCGGGGATGGTAGCAGCGATTGCAGACCCGCAAGCATACGGTGTTTCTCCCCCTTAGAACCTGTTCAGAGTCTCTACGCAGCCGCGTTGGAGTGCAATCGGGATGAGTTCGAAGGGATGGAACGCAGCTTGCACCGGGGTGCAAGCAAGGGCCAGCGCGCAGAAATCGCCCGATTTCACTCCAACCCACAGGGACAGTGGCTTTGCGCTGCCCTGGAAGCGAGCGGTCTGCGTTGTTGCAAATCCTCGCAATAGCGCGGCTATTGCTGCGGTATTGCGCCTAGCATCCCATCTCGCAAAGACACTGTCGCGGCGCGAGGAGACTTTGAACAGGTTCTTAGGCCAGCGCAAGAAAAGGGTAAAAGCTATGGATTCGATAGCATTCGGCGCCCAAAAGCCGAAAAGCGGTTTTTGCCTCAGTCGCGCAACCGGAATTCGGCAATCAAGGGCAGATGGTCGGACATGCGCCACCAGATGCGGCCCCGGGGCACAAACAGGCCGCAGGGCGTCAGACCCCGGGCATAGACATGGTCCAGCTGCACAACGGGCAGGCGCGAGGGGTAGGTCATCAGCGGCTGCTCGTCGTACTCGAAGAGGCCAAAACCGGCCAGCATGCGTTTGACCTGGAAGCCCCAGTCGTTGAAGTCGCCCGCGACAATCACCGGCTCATCATCGGGCACATGGGCCTTGATGAACTCATGGATCAGCGCGGTCTGGCGCAGGCGGCTGCCATGCACCAGGCCCAGGTGCACCACGATGGTGTGGATGCGCTGGCCGGCAATCGCCATCGCCACATGCAAGAGCCCGCGCTGCTCAAAGCGGTGGTCGGAGATGTCGCGGTGGTTCGATTCCAGAATCGGCCAGCGGGTGAGCAAAGCGTTGCCGTGCTCGCCCCAGCGCGTCGTGGCATTGGTGCGGTAGGCAGCGGTATAGCCCAGCGGGGTCAGAAAATCCGCCTGGTTCTGCTCGGGCCAGTTGTTGAAGAAGCTCTCTTCCTTGCGGTTGTCCTTGCGCACTTCCTGCAGGCAGATGATGTCGGCATCCATCTGCTCGACCGCCAGCCCCAGGTTGTGGATCTCCAACCTGCGCACGGGTCCCAGGCCTTGCACCCCTTTGTGGATGTTGTAAGTGGCCACCCGCAGTATCGGTAAATCGTCGTGAGTATCGGTCATGAAGCTATGAACCTCGGCAGCCAGAGAATGGCTTCGCTGTTCGATATGGAATAGCAGCGCTGTGCTGCCTCTAGCCAATCATGCCACGCATGCGCGGTGTGCTCCCTCGGGCTGAGCACGATCTTGGTGTAGGACGGCACCTGCAGGCTGAAGACATGCTCGGTGTTCATGCAGACATCGGGCGCATAGCGGTGGCGCCAGGCCGGGTAGATCGGGTAGGTGTTCTCCAAATCCCAGTCGCACAGCACGCAGCCAGGCTGCTGGGCATCGATGCCGGTTTCTTCAAAGACCTCGCGGATTGCCGTCTGCTGCCAGGTTTCGCTATCGCTGTCCTGGCTGCCGGTCACCGGCTGCCAGTAGTCCTGGCCCTCCATCTGGCTGACACGGCGCAGCAGCAGCACCTGCAGATCGGCCGTGTGGATGATGACCAGCACCGAGCGGGGCAGCTTGTAGGGCAGGCTGGCGCCTCTAGTCTCTTGCATCGTCAACGCTGGGCCTCGGGCTTGCGGGTGGCCACGGCCGGCGGCAAGGCCTTGGCCTGCAGCAGCCGCACCTGCTGCACCATCAGGTTGTGGGCGTTCAGGAAGGCGGCGGCAATCACCTTGCCCTCATTGGTATTGCTCCAGCCCATGCCGGCGCCGCCACCCAGGCGGCCCAGCAGCACGCCGCCCACGCCCAGGTCGGTGGCGCGGGCCGAGCCGGTGGCGGCGGCGACCTGCTCGGTGGTTTCGTTGTCGGTCAGGAACAAGGCGGTCTGCGCCTCCTTGAACTTGACCTGCTCAGCCACACCGGCCAGGCCCACGATATCGCGCAGCACCGGAATCATCGCGA